>JBDUEG010000274.1:0-2593 GCA_040002575.1 Ginsengibacter sp. | reverse complement strand
GTGCCCGATGAAATGTATAGGGAAACAGTCGAGCAGTTGCTGGCGAAAAAAGAAAAAATGCATTTATGATATACGGCCTTCGGGCTTATCAGGCAGGTGATATTTCCTGCTTTCGGGCGAGGGTATTGAGAAATACTTTCGCCCTTTTTCTAAAACAAACCGATTGATGGCCGCTATTAAAAATCTCTTGCTATTTCCCGTTCTGTTTTTTGCTTTGTCATTTATCATTTCATGTGAATCCCGGGGAAAGGTTGCACCGGTGAAAGAGGTTACTGTTGATCCGATGGTTGATGCAGATCTTGCCTTTTCTGATATGAGTAAAGAAAAGGGCATGAAAAATGCCTTTATAGAATTTATGGATAATGAAGGGCTTCTTCTGAGGCCAGATCATTTGCCTGTGAAAGGAGCAGATGCTATAGATTTTTTAACGCAGGTAGATGACTCTTCCTATAAATTAAACTGGATTCCTGAAGGAGCACAAATCGCTGCAAGTGGTGATATGGGATTTACTTATGGAATTTATACGCTCGAAGGGCAGGATACTGCTTTCAAAGGCACTTACGTAAATATCTGGAAAAAGCAACCTGACGGCAAATGGAAATTTGTAATGAACAGTGTTAACCAGGGCATAGCTCCTGAACAGTGAGCACTTACATTTTATTTGAAAATGAAATTTTAAACAATTAATGAAACCTACCATTGCCTTTGTTACAGGTGGCTTTTCCGGTGAAGCAGTTATCTCTTATCAGTCTGCTATCGTAATCGAGAAAAACATTGATAAAGAAAAATTTAATTATTATAAGATTGACATCACTGCTTATGGATGGTTCTATGAACTACCGCATGGTGATAAGGTTGAAGTCAACAAAAATGATTTTTCGCTTTTAGTGAATGAAAAAACAATAACTTTCGATGCGGTTCTTATTGGCATTCATGGCACACCGGGCGAAGATGGAAAGTTGCAGGGGTATTTTGACATGATGCACATTCCTTACACTACTTGTAACTGCGCAACTTCTGCTCTCACGTTCAATAAAAGATACACCGTTGCTGTTGCTGCATCCAGCGGTATTGCAGTTGCGAGGTCGATGCTTTTATTTCAAAATACTTTTGTAAGCCCTGATGAATTAGTAAAAAGTTTAAAATTCCCTGTCTTTATAAAGCCTAATAATGGTGGATCAAGTATTGGCATGTCAAAGGTGAATTCACCCTCTGAAGAGCTGGGGGCAGCGATTGAAAAAGCTTTTAAAGAAGATGACCAGGTATTGGTTGAAGAATTTATAAAGGGAAGAGAACTAACGATTGGGGTGTTTAAATCTAAAGGTGAGATTATTGCGTTGCCAATTACAGAAATAATTACCAAGAAAGAATTCTTTGACTATGAGGCAAAATACCAGGGCGCAAGCAATGAGATAACTCCCGCAAATGTTGATGAATCGATCGCGGAAAAAATCAGGGAAAATGCAAAAACAGCCTATCGCATTTTCAATTGTAATGGAGTTGTTAGAATTGATTTTATTTATAACGAGGAAGATGGGAAGCCTTATATGCTGGAGATAAATACAGTGCCAGGTCAAAGTGAAGCCAGCATTGTACCACAGCAGGTAAAGGCGATGGGCTGGAGCATGAAAGAATTTTATACGGCATTAATAGAAGAATGCTTACATAATTAAATCTTATTATATTGCAACAAGCGCATTATCTCATAATCTATATATCTTATTGTGTTTAAATTTATTACCAGGCAGCCATTTTGGGTAAATTTTCTTGCCGCCATTGTAGCATTATTTCTTTTGGGATTTTTGATCTTGCAATCTCTTAGTTGGTTTACAAATCACGGAAGTTATCTTAAGGTTCCATCTGTCACAGGAAAAAAAGTCGACGATGCTGTCCGGTTTCTTGAAAAAGAAGGCTTCGAAGTCGTCATTACTGACTCTGCGTTCAACGATAGTATGCCACTCAATACAGTAAAAAAACAAATACCTGCTGCTGACGCTACGGTAAAGGTAAACAGAACGGTTTTTTTAAACATTAATCCTGTTATATTGCCGTTGGTTGAGATGCCCCGCCTTGAAGGACTTAGCTATAGATTTGCACTTGAAAATCTTCATAAAAATCATTTAAAGTTGGGTGATACCACCTATAGGGCAGATTTTATGAAGGGCTCTATTCTTGAGCAGAATTATAAGGGAAACAAAATACTTCCGGGTACCAAACTACGCTGGGGTTCTGCAGTGGACCTTGTAATTGGTGGAGGACTTGTAGAGCAGCAAATTAGAGTTCCTGATCTGTTAGGGCTTACTGTATCAGAAGCTAAAGTACAGCTACAGGCAAAGGGATTATTGCTTGCCGCAGTTCTTACTACCGGCCCTGTTACGGACACCCTAAATTCATTTGTTGTAAAACAAAATCCCGATGCACTTGACGAAGAGCAGAAGCCGGCTTATATTCAACCAGGCCAAACAATGGATATCTGGGTTTCTGTTAATCCGCCGGAAATTGACAGTTTAAAACAAGAAAATCAATTACAAATACCATGACAAATATTACAGCTGAGGAAGTTAAAAAAAGACTTGATGCGGGAGAAAATCTT
>JBDUEG010000273.1:0-2622 GCA_040002575.1 Ginsengibacter sp. | reverse complement strand
TTGAATAAAAAGCTCAACAACGATCACATGTCGTGGGTAACCTTTACCGATCCGGAACTTGCTACCTTCGGCCTGAGTGAAAAACAATTAAAGGAGCGAAATATTAATTATGAAAGATTAGAGCAAAACTTCGAAGAAGACGACCGGGCCGTAACAGATAATTACCGTTATGCAAAAACAATATTGTTTATAAGCAGTAAAGGATTTTTAAAGAATCAAAAAATATTAGGCGGCACTATGGTGGCTCCAAATGCGGGAGAGCTAATACAGGAGCTTATCCTGGCAAACACGAACGGACTTTCCATCAATGCGGTGTTCAATAAAATTTATCCGTATCCTGTCGCATCGCGTATCAATCAAAAAGTAATTGTTGAATACAAATCAAAAGGACTCACACCTTTTATAAAAAAATTGTTACACTTCACCTATAAAATCTTTAGCTGATGGAATTATGGGAAACATTCAAAGAATGGTTTTTAAGCCTTGGCGAAAAATACAATGTGAACCCATATATTTTCGGGAGTATTTATATAGGCGCTATTCCTTTTTTCTTTCTTTGCCTTTCGTGGACAATAAAAAATATGCGCCGCAAAAAATCATTTGTGTTGCCGCTGTTACTTACCGGTTTCTTTTTTATATCAGCTTATTTATATTTAATTATTGCGGGCAAAAATATACCGGTATGGGTTTATATTTTTATTGGCGTGCTCGTACTCTATGGCATTTATTCAACAGTCAAAAAAATAAAAGCGAAGACATAAACTCCCTGCACAATTAAATTTAGTTCAAGAAACAGATGAATAGAACGAAAATAATGTGGCTGATCGTTTTCTGCATTTTGATCGGTGTAGGTGTGCTGGATGCTATCCGATATTTGCGACCTGCAAAACAGGTGAAAGAAATGGTGTTGCCTGAGAAAACTTTTCCTGTTGCAACGGCTAAGAAAATTATACTGTTATATAATGCGTGGGGCGGCATCTATCCTGGCATAGCAGATATTATTCATAAAGAATTTTTCCCAGTCTCCTACCCTTGCAATCTTTGTTTCATAAGCTTTGGAACGTTTGGAATGAAAGACGAATGGAAACAATTTCTCGACAGGCTTCCTTACAATAGAATTGAATTGCACAAAGACCAATTTAAAAGGAATTATCAACCGGAAGATATGCTCCTGCCTGCTATACTGCTTAGCGATGGTAGCAAAACTGAAGTGTTGTTGAGTGCTGTAGAAATAAATACTTTTCGCACGTTACAGGAACTGATGGATGCAACAAGAGATAAATTATCAGAAAAGTAAATTTATAAATTACCCACTTACATAGTAGGCTGGTGTTATCCGGACATGCATCAAACAGTGACATCTAACCTTACTTCCCAAAGGTGACACCTTTGAAAAAGTGTCACCTCTGCCTCTTCGCGGGCACAAGAAAGCTTGGCTTCAAATTATTCGTCACTCTTTCGCTAAGGGCTGAGGTTTTTATTTATTTGATTTCAAGTAACGCTTTAGCACTTGCATTCTTTCCTATAAAGGTGGCAAGATCGCCTACCGTATTTAAACTGCTGTAATTATTTGTAACTGTGGTAAGGGGAATTTGATAATGTTCTGCCACCAACACCTGCAATGCTACTTTCATTAAATCATTTTGTGCAAAAGAATTCAGTTTAGTCTCCTCGTTAAAGTTTGTCGTAAAATTATTGTCTGCCGATAAACTTTCAAACGCCGTACTTTTTGTTACGGTTTTTAGCACTGATTTAATAAGCTTTGAAAGAAGGATGAGGCCCACCACCGTTGCAACTGTTTTTACAACTGTACCGCCAACACCAGCACCACCCAGTATGCCCTTTGTTGTATTTCTGCCCGAACTGCAACCCATAAAAGTTGCGCTGCCCAGCGAAAGCAGCATGATAAAAGTGTAAAATCTTTTCATGTCAATAAATTTTATAAATGATAAGTTCCTTGTTTACTTAGGTGAGAGCGTTTGAATACTTCTTCGTTTAACTAGATTTAGTCTTTAGCAAGACCTTCACATTTTAATGTGACACGGAGCCAAACCTCCTGCAAGTCGTGTTATTGCTTATTCGAAACGGAGGTTTTATTTTAATTGGAGGTTTATAATTCCTGACTTTGCTTATTGTATGTGCAGTAATTATCTGTAGTTGCAATTGTCCGTAGTGCTGGAAACTAAGAACAGTAGCTTTATTATTATTCAAAGTGGAGGATACCCGGGGCAATATTATTTTACTTTTTTACAGACTTCATCTTTGCCAAAATAATGCGAAATAAATCCTGTAATAGTTCCATTGACATCCTTAGTAAATTCTATTCTTGCGTCAATAACTTTCAAATAAAAATTGATTTCATCCTGCGCAAACAATGGCGATTTTGGCAAGCCGCCTGCAGGTGCTTCCAGCTGTAGCCTATTGTTTTCAAGAGTGACAAAAGCGTGATGCTTTTTATCAAACGCATACTCACCGACATATTTTTTTAAAACGGTATCATCAAGTTTTATTTCCAAATGAACCTTCATAAGCTCGTAGGGTCTATGAAATAACATAGCAGAAAGACCGGCTTTAATAGTGGTAAGCCCTTCACCATAATCCCCTTCATTATTCAGTAAAATA
>JBDUEG010000272.1:0-2668 GCA_040002575.1 Ginsengibacter sp. | reverse complement strand
GCCACCCCGACCTTGGCAAGGTCGTGCTCTACCAAATGAGCTACTTCCGCAAAATAGTAAGAACTAAAAATGGATGGCAAAAATAGCCATTGCACATTTGCACGCAAAATTTATTTGTATTGTGGATTGTACAAGGTGTTGCCGGGTACTTCAACGTTTGGCTTACCGGTATACCTGTGTTTATACATCGTATAACAGCCTCCTAAAATAAGCGCAGCAAATATTACCAATTGGCAGTAAAAAAGAAAACGTGAAGAGGATACCCAGTTGTGAGCTATATCTTTATCCAGGCCCTCACTTACTTCTTCATGATCCATATATTACGTTTTGCTGGGCAAAAATAAAACATTGAGCCCAAAATTCATTTTTTGCCATAAACAATTTCGGAAAATGTTTTTTTCTTATTTACAAAATATTTCCAGGCAATGCTACCATTATAAACTCCCTGGAATTCGCTCAGCTCTTTTTTCCCTAACTTCTTTCCCCTGCTTCCTACAAACAGCCATTCAAGGTAGTGAAGATGGGCGCTTGCTATGGAAATAAACGTACTGAAGTTTGTATCTATTAATGCACGGTAAGCTGCAATCATGTCGAGAAGAATTCTTACAGGAATTTTTTTCAATACTTCACCTGCCGGAAGATTTTTGGTCATCATGACAAGGTTATTTCTGAAATTTAAAAACACTTTTTTGCGGTCGCCCATGGGTAATGTTCCACCTCCCACATGATACACGTTTGAGGACGGTACTGCATAAATTTTATAACCTGCTCTTTGCATCCGCCAGCATAAATCTATTTCTTCCTGGTGTGCGAAAAAATATTCATCGAATCCATTCATTTCATGAAACACCGATCCTCTTACGAATAAACAAGCACCCGTTGCCCAAAAAATTTCCTGGGTATCGTTGTATTGACCAATATCCTTTTCACAAGTTTCAAATATTCTTCCACGGGTAAAAGGATAGCCCAAAGAGTCAATCCATCCACCGGCAGCACCTGCATATTCAAACTCATCTTTGTTATTAAAGGATAAGATTTTAGGCTGGCACGCTGCGATTGTTTTGTCTGATTCCATGAAAGTAATTACAGGACTGAGCCAATCTGCTGAGACTTCAACATCACTGTTCAATAATACATAATAATCTGCTTCAACTCTTTTCAAAGCTGAGTTATACCCTTTGGAAAATCCTTCGTTAGTGTCGCTTAATAGTAGTCTAATCCCAGGATAGTTCATGCGCAAAAAAGAAAGTGAATCATCGGTTGACGCATTGTCGGCAACAATCACAGAAAGGTTATCATAACGGGACGCCATAACTGATGGAAGAAATTTCTCGAGGAGATGTTTTCCATTCCAGTTAAGTATTACGACAGCTACAGATGGCGATGAATTCAACACAATATGTTTAAGCGATAACGCAAACATAAAAGATTTTAGTTTGTTGATTATACATTTTAGATTTGATGACAATCATTGTTAATGCTGAGGCAACTGATAAACATAAGAACTGCACTTGCATTAGTCGCCGTTGCAATCGTTTCAGGCACCATATTCTATTCTAATCTTTTGGCAAAAAAAATAGAGAAAGAGGAGCGGGAGAAGCTAAGCCTATGGGTAGAAGCTAATAAATTTATAGCAAACTCAGGAGAAAATGCAGACCTCACACTGGCAAGCCAGATTCAGCAGCACAACGCAGACATACCCATCATCCAGACCAATGAACAGGATAGTATCATCGACTCAAGGAATTTAGATTCATCGGAGATTACAAATTCAAAAGATTACCTTAAAAAAAAACTTGAGGAATTTAAATCCGCTCATCCCCCGATTCTGCTCGTATTAAGTACAAAGCCCTACGTCGCTGATAAATATTATTACGGTGACTCCACATTGTTGAAGCAGGTAAAATATTACCCGATCATCCAACTGCTGATAGTTGCACTTTTTATCCTGATTACATTATACTCAATTTCTACAAGGAACAAGTCAACACAGAACCAGGTGTGGGCAGGGATGGCGAAAGAGACTGCTCACCAGTTAGGAACTCCGATCTCGTCTCTCGAAGGATGGGTTGAGATGTTGAAAGAAGATGAGGCAAATCAATCTATTTCATCAGAGATGGAAAAGGATGTAAACCGCCTGAAATTGATAAGTGATCGATTCGGAAAAATAGGAAGTACTCCAAAACTTGAAGAGTTTAATGTTACCGATCAGATAGAAAAAATGGTAGAATATATTAAAAGAAGGGCTCCTGATAAAGTTAATTTTTCGATAGATGCGCCAGCTGAAATTCCTGTAATTGCAAAAATTTCCGGGCCACTATTTGACTGGGTAATAGAAAATCTTTTGAAAAACGCATTGGATGCAATGGAAGGAAAGGGATTGATCGCAGTAAAAATTAAACAACGCCCCGGCAATGTGGTGATAGATGTTTCAGATACTGGTAAAGGAATAAGCAAACAAAATATTGCAAAGGTTTTTAAGCCTGGTTTTACAACAAAGAAAAGGGGATGGGGCCTTGGGCTTTCCCTCTCAAAAAGAATTATTGAACAATATCACAAAGGACAATTGTTTGTAAAATCTTCAGAAGCAGGCAAGGGAACTACTTTCAGAATTATATTGAACACATAGAATTTTGATAGTGCTCTTTTATTAAATTTGCGCCTATAA
>JBDUEG010000271.1:0-2668 GCA_040002575.1 Ginsengibacter sp. | reverse complement strand
TTACCAGTACTTCCATAGCTGGTTTTTCGTCTTCAATAATTATGGCATTAAGCATGGCTATAAGTTTGATTTGATCAAAGGCAATTTTACCGTGAATTCATTTTGTGTTGTTTCTATAAGAATGTTTTTATTACACACTAATTTGTAACGGGAACTTAAATTCCGTAATCCGATGCCGGTTGAGTTTACGATATAAGGCTTCGGCTTTTTGTTGTTCTTTACCTGGATGTATTCGCCATTAAGCACTACACGGATGTTTAATGGATTTGCGTCTGTAAATTCATTATGCTTGATTGCATTCTCCACCAGTACCTGTAAGGCGTATGGCAATATCATAATCGTGCCTTCATGATGATTATTGAGCTCCGTGGTAAGATGAAGCTTATTATCATGACGCACCTGCAGCACAAAAAAATAGTTCTCTATAAATTCAAGCTCACCCTGTAGCGTTATAAGTTCCCTGTCTTTGTTAATCAAAAAATATTTGTATACGGATGCAAGCTTGCTATTGAACGTGTGAGCTGTTTCAGGATCATTCAAAATAAGCCATGAAAGTGTATTGAGTGAATTGAAAATAAAATGCGGCTCCAGCTCATTTTTCAACACGGCCATCTCTGCTTTGGATCTTTCCCAATCTAACTGGTCAACGATTTTTGTGTAGAGATTACGTTGGTTACCAAGAAACAATATTTCATAAATCAAGGTAAATAAAACGACCGCCAATGATGAAAAAGCAATACACTTGAAAACAGGAAGCCAGCTAAAACGTTCTCCCGACATCTTAAACCATGCAATAGAAAAGATACCCGATATAGCTGCGCCAAATAACCCGCTAATCAACGACACTGAAAAGACTTTAATAATTGGATTCTTAAAATTTTTGAAAATGAAACGTATCTTTTTATGTATCCAACTTGACCCTGACCAAATACAAAAGGAAAGTAACACAAAGTAGATATGAATTGCTATGAGTTGAACCGTTGTGTAATTGGAATAATTAATAATGCTTGAAAAAAACGGAATTACTATTCCAAGAAAAGGAATGAAAAAGAATCGTAAAAATTTATCCTTAATCATAGCAGCAAAGAAGTTAAAGATTTTTGATCAGCTTAATAATTAAGAGTCAGATCATTTATAGTTTTGACAGGATAAAATTTCAAATCAAATTTATTAGCATCGGGTGTTAACAAATAGCAAATTAGTTTTCGTGGCAGATTTTAATTATGAATGGTTGTTACTTAACTCATTATCGTTTCGAGCAAAGTCGTCTATATCATGAGATGTCTAATGTAGTGGTAACGCTGCTTTTAGCTTTCAATTATAGAAACCGTTCATATTAAAAGCCTTTTTTAAAATATTATCTTATAGGTTCGGCTATATTATTTTTCGAAAGAGTTGAAGACATAAACATTGTTTTTTTTAAGCGATTGGAGAAAGCTGGACTGTCAATGCACCTTTTTAAGTATGAAGCATGAAATATTAAGAGTGAAGCATGAAAATTCAATACCGGATTAGGAAGATTGACATTACCTGATTCTGAAACGAAAAAGACTTTTTATAAAAGAGGCATAATTCCAGCAAAAGATTATTACTAATTAATTTTTTAAGAGGGGAAGCCATGCATTGCCTAAGAGCCAGGAAGTTAAATACTTGCTGCTAAAGTTGGTTTTAAAGACGCATCATCCTTTAGTAAATTGTTTAAAAACTATTTGGGAGTGTCGCCGCAGATTTTTCGTTGTAATGAAGAAATTAATAAAAATATTGCTGTACGCAATTAATTATTTCTTTGAGAAATTGAGCTTGCACCACTCGTTGCAACGTCTTTCTTTTCGGGATTGCCTTTATAATTTAAAGAGCTTGCGCCACTTGCAGATGCAGTGATTGAATTGTTTACTGTAATCTTTACATCCGAGGCACCGGAGAGTTTGGCAATGCAATTTTCAACAACAAGATCGTAGTTTTTCACATCACTTGCGCCGCTGCTTTCCAACTTAAGATTATCCACATGCCCCGTTATTTTCACAGTTGAGGCACCGCTTAAATCCATAGTCATGTTACTCACTTTTACCGCACCGTTTATATCACAAGCTCCGGAAAGTCTCAATACTAAATTTTCTACATTCAGGGTCTCGTTAATTTTTAAATCACAAGCGCCTGAAGCTTCAAGCCGTTCCAGCATCTTAAAAGATATATATGCACGAAGTTTTTTATCACCCCTGTTCCATTTTAAATTATCAGAGTCATACCATATTGTCAAAACACCATTCCTGATTTCTGTTTTAATATTATCCCGATATTTTTCTTCAATGGCACTTACTGCCAAGGCATAATCATTTCCCTGTGATAGCCAAACATCAATACCACCAGAAACCTTTATGCCGGAAAAAGCGGTAACATCTCTTACCTGTGCGTTTACATCATTAATTATATTTTGCTGAGCAAATGCGCTAAAGCAGAAAATCGTAAAGAGAAGAATAAACAGAGATTTCATAAAAGTTTTTTTTGTAACGATGCATCCGTCCAAAAGTTACAAATAATGCAATTAAATTTCGTTCTTCATATATTTGCCATACAATTTAATTGTTACCGGGGTGCTCCCGACTAAGGTCGGGATGCTGAGATAATACCCGCATACCTGATCAGGATAATGCCTGCGAAGGGAGGTCAA
>JBDUEG010000270.1:0-2670 GCA_040002575.1 Ginsengibacter sp. | reverse complement strand
GTATTTCCAAAATCAAAACAAAGAGTGGACTCGTTCAATATGCTTCAGTTTTGGCAAAGAAACCGCTTAATTAATTTCCTGCAATAATATCACGGAATATTAAAAGAGCTCAGATTTTTGAAATGACCGTTAAGCTTTATTTTTTCTTTTAAAGATTCCATTTCAGCAACTACAGGTAGCACTTTTGCAAGGTGTCTTTTTAAATATTCCTGTCTTTGTAATTCATTCATTATTGAAAGCAGTTCATATTCACCCTCCAGCGTAAGGCCTGCATGATGCGCTACGTCATAGCTCCACAAATCTTCTTCTTGCTTTGGAAAAGGCTTGGATACATTTAATAGTTTATGGAGTTCCTTGATTGCAGTTATAACTTTATCCATCAATATCCTTTTACCATGCTCTTCATTTTCCAGGTAGCTAACAATTGCCCCGTTATATAATTTTCCGGGAACGTCTTTTATCACTTCCAGGACTCTAATTATGCTTTTCCCCCTTGTTTTAATATCCATTTCCCCATTTTCATATATCCTGGATATTTCAGTTACTTCAACAAGGCTTCCTAACTCATTCATTTTATTTTCGATAACCACAGGAATTCCAAAAGGTTTTTTTTGTTCGTGGCATTCGTCAATGAGCTGCTTATATTTTGGTTCAAAAATGTGAAGGTTCAAATCTTCGCCGGGAAATACAACGATTGCTAACGGAAATATGGGAACGAAATTGGTCATAGATTACGTGTTTACAGTCTGCAAATTTACAAATGTGAACATAACCTAGAAAATAAAAATAGGTTTGCAGCAGATGATTAAATTTATTTCAAATAGTTTTATTTTAACTTTTAAAAAATAGAAAGCAATGCTTATAAGTGGATTTAGTTTTGTAAGAAACGCCACTAAATTATATTACCCGATAAAAGCTTCTATCGAATCAATTTTACCCATTGTGGATGAATTTGTAATTGCCCTTGGAAAGGGTGACGCGGATGATCAAACTCTCCAGGAAATTCAAAAGATTGACTCTGACAAAATAAAAATTATACATACTGAATGGGATCTTAAAAAATACCCCGGAGGAAGTGAATATGCACACCAGACAGATATAGCAAAAGATCATTGCAAGGGAGCCTGGCTTTTTTATTTACAAAGCGATGAAGTGGTGCATGAAAAATTTCTGCCTAAAATCAGAAGGGCGTGCAGTGAGTTTTTGAATAATCAGAAAGTAGAAGGATTACTTTTTGACTACAAACATTTTTGGGGCGATTATTCGCACCATATCGTTTCTCATACCTGGTATCCAAAAGAAATCAGGATTATCCGCAATGATCCGGATATACACTCCTGGCGTGATGCGCAATCCTTCCGCTGTATTCCTGGCTTTGACGGTTATAGTTATTTTCAAAAAGAAGGAACGTTCAAACTAAAAGTTGCTCAAGTCGATGCAACGGTCTACCATTATGGCTGGGTGCGGCCTCCGGAGCTTATGCAGAAAAAAAGAGAATCGTTTGAAACGCACATGCAGGGTGAAGAAAACGCACCTTCGTCCCTTACGCAAGAGAGCCAATTGTTTAATTATGGTGATCTTAGAAAGTTTAATCTTTTTACAGAAGCTCATCCTGAAGTAATGAAAGACTTTATAGAAAAATTCAATTGGGAGGAGCAGCTTAATACAGGTAACAAGTTAACTGGTAACCGCAAACATGATAGATTGAAATATCGCTTGCTCACCTACATCGAACAGAAAATTTTAGGTGGAAAACAAATTGGGGGATTTACAAACTATAAACTGATCAAAAATGCGAAAAATTTATATTGATACTTAAATCTTGTAATTAGCTTTTTCGCCATCCCAACAAGTTTTACCGCTTTTTAAATACTCTTTTAAATTTCTTCCATACTAATTTATACTCGGCTACCAGGGTGTTTATTTTATCATTCATATTTGGCAGAAAGAGATCTTTCCGTACGAATACCGTGTCGCTTAAATCCTTATACCAAACTGAATACTTCTCACGAATCATCCAATCCATTATTTCAGTAATAAAGGGATTGGTATAATACTTTCCGTGTGTTTCCACAGATATGATTGCCGGGCGGCTTTTCAAATATTTTATAACATACCACTCGCATCCTTCGACATCAATACTAAGCAGATCAATAGTGCCGTCATCAATATCCGAAAAAATTATGCACGGAACCTCAAAGGTGTTTTCTTCAATGATCTTATGTTTCTCATTTATGATTGCAGGGCTTGATTCCACTGCAGTTACAAATGTGGATCCACCGGCCTTCGAAAGTTTTATTATGCCATTTGAATCCCAGACTGCTACCGGAAAAACTGCAACATTATATCCTTTGAAATAATCTTTTATTTTTTCAGATGTTACCGGGTCGGCTTCGACAAGAGTTGCACGTACACCATCTTTTATAAAATCGACGATATTAGAAGTTTCAGGAAGATATACCCCTACTTCACATACATGATGAAAGTTAATGTTCTTGCTTTTTAGCTTCTTATATATTTTTTTGAGAGGCTGATAGTTCATAAATTAAATTATATGGGCTAATGAAAATTCAATCATCAATAAAATATTAATCGAATAATAAGAGTCACAATAATATAAATTTAAGCTGTAATCATTTTATCCAAATTTGGAACCGAACCGCTATCACT
>JBDUEG010000269.1:0-2839 GCA_040002575.1 Ginsengibacter sp. | reverse complement strand
TTTGCAAAGTATAAGTTCCGCTGATACTCATTCCATCCTGTGATAGAATGCCTTTACCTGCTGTGCTTACTCCATTCATGTTTAAATAAATTTCGACATTACTACCATGAATATTCCCGGAAAGAACACCCAGGTACTGACCAGATTGATATAATTGTAAGCTTAAGTCGTTTCCATTTTGCGTAATGCCATATGTAAAAACTATTCCGTTGTTATTTTCAATCCATGTGCCTGACACGTTTGGTATAGTATTGTTTACCGGCGGATTGTCGAATTCTTCATTACGCTGAGGCTCTTTCTGAGGAGTTGTTTCCTGGTTTTTTAAATTGTTAACCGGATAATCATTAACCGGATTATTTTTTTCGTCTGCTGCATTTACTAATACACCCATTGTAATTACTATTCCTAAAAGAACAAAGACCCACCAAGAGTTTTTCTGCCACCATGTTTTTTGTTTTATGATAGCCTGGGTTGGCTGTTGATATTTAGGCAAGACACCAAGCTTCACCAAAAAAGTTATTAGTTGGTCTGTATCATATTTCCATCTTTTATTACTTATCTCATAAGATTGCCTCAATAATAAAGATTGCAGCTCCGCAGGCAATTCTTCAGAAGCAGGCAATTGTGCGCCATCTACCAGCACAGGTACCACACGAATATCTCTTTGTAGCGCTGTGCTTATTTCAAGTTTTACCCAATCATTAGGATTTTTAATACGCGATGAATCTTTATCCGAATCCTTGCCAAGCCAATGAGGCCCGATAATAGCGAGCATTATATCGCATGATTCGAGAGATTTTGAAATGGCTTTTGTAAAATCAACTCCTGGCTCTATCTTATCAATATCCATGAATATCTGATCCTCATAAAAATATTGCTTAAGCCTGTCAACGAGCCTGCCTGTTTCACCCGCTGTATCATGAACGCGGTAATTTATAAAAATATTTTTTCTCTTATTTTGTTTTGAGTCCTGGGATAAACCTGGAATGTTCATTCTATCAGATTATTGTTACAAGAGTAAGTGAATCACTTTCTAAATTACAAATAATGCTTTAGTTATTCCGCTCTTTATTTTCGAAAGAAAAACCGTGGTTTATAAGGTGGATAATTATGAGCTTATATGTTTTCGCTTTTACAATCTCAAGCGGGTGTGGGGGTACTTTTTTTGAGGGGGCTCAACTCACCTTTCTTATAGCGAAAATATCTTTTAAGGTTGTTGATTGGCTCTTCGTAAAGCTTAAGTGATAGCCAGGAAAACAAAATAAGCAATATCAGGTTTTCAACAACAATGATTGAATCAATATGACGAAGTGCAGATTGAGGTAAAAATTGATTAATTAATTTATCGAGCAGTGGCGAATCCCATGGCAGAAAAACATGATAGAGATACATACCGTAACTTATTTTCCCGAGAAATATTAATACACGGCTGTTGAAAATAAAAGAAAAGTTCATCTTTTTACTCTCGCCTTTATATACAATATATGATATAACGCAGCCACCCATTATTGACCGGAGGAATCTTTGCTGCGGAATGAAATAACTATGATCGAGGAGGATGACTGTAAAAAAAATAACGAGACTTATAATTGCAAATACCTGGAAGGTCAGGAACATTTTTCTTACATGCTGCGGATGATATATCGCTATCCAGGAAATAAGTGCACCTATTCCAAACGCATCGAAGCAGGTAGGTGTGGGCATATATCCAAAATCCATATCAGTGATAAGTGTTTGGCTGATAAACCCGATAGCAATAAAAATTATTATAGCATGAAGCAGGTATTTTCTATTGATCAACAAGATAACCCAGGGCCAGAATAAATAGTATTGTTCTTCAATCGCCAGTGTCCAAAAATGTGTCGTCATATCTGTCCAGGCTTTTGTATTGTACAGATAAAAATTCATGGTATAAGTAAGGCTGGGCAACAGCTCCTGTTTTATAGTAGACGGTATGAGGTGGGTTATATGAAAAATTATTATTAAAAAAATTGTGAGAAAGTAAGCAGGAAATATTCTTAAAGCCCTGCGGATAAAGAAGTTCTTATAAACCAGTGTTATGGGAATATCAAGTTCTTCTGATTTATTTCGGCTGATGAATAAGATGCTTGTAATTAAGAAGCCGCTGAGTACAAAAAAGAAATCAACATCAAACGGGCGATTTGGATAAGTGCTGAGTAAAACGTTTTCTGGCAGCCAGTGAAAACCAACAACCAGCACAACTGCAATTCCTCTTAAGGCATCTAATTGTTTAATCTGTTTCAAGCTACTATCAAAATTTTCGGCGGTGACGAATTTTACTCAAAACTAAAACTAATATTTGCAGGTTTCATTGTGTTGATTGCTCCTTACTTCAGAAAAGAAAAAGGGTTAACCGGATTATTTTTCGATGAGGTTCTCATCAATCAGGTAGGCTTCTATTTCGGAAATGTTGGTTGTACTTTTTTGTTCGTCAATGGAAAGACTTATTATGGATGCTTCAGTGGCAGGGAAAGTCAGCATTCTTTTATGCCCGATCGTAGTACCTCTAATTTCTTTGATTGATTCATGTTTTTCATTCATCAGCCGGATTGTAAAACTGATGCAATGCTGCCCGCTTATTAAATTTTCTTTTAGAATAATGCAATTAATTTTTTTAGCGCCGCTTAGTTCAATCCGCATGGATTGCAAATGGGGCATAGCGATAGACTCAAATGTTGAAACGCTATTATCATTTAATTTTCCTGTTGCTCTTTTGCCATTATGCGGTACAAAATATCCTTTGCCATCTTTTGTAAGATTACTTTCAAAGTTTTTCTCTTTTAATTTCCTGAAACCGATAAGTGCTGTAGAGTCAAAT
>JBDUEG010000268.1:0-2975 GCA_040002575.1 Ginsengibacter sp. | reverse complement strand
GATAGTGTAGGTTGGAGAAATCCGCCACTGTTAACGAAGTCAAACCATCTTTTATCTAAGCTCCGAGTATCCGGAGCTTTTTTCGTTAAAAGAGGCGAGGTAGTATGCCACTACTTTAAGAACCTGTAAGTGCATTTAATCAGGAAAATGTTCCTGGCCTGTTGCGCAAATGCGTTTTCAAACAGACTCTTCGCAATAGGCGTATCAAGATCTGCGAAGGCATCAGGTGAATTTCCCTGAGACCATACAAGATACAATTCTGAGCCAGCCCTGTATTCCCAGCGCACCACGAGATTTGAGCGAAACTGCACAAAGTTGAAATCGGGCTTAGTGAAATTATAATCCGGAACTCCATCCCTGTTTTCATCGACAGCATATATCCCATTGCTGAAACTTATTTCATTACTCTTAAAAACATGAAACCGGTCATTATATTTTTTTGCCAGGGGATCAGAGACATAAGCAAAGTTGCTATAAAGTGGCCTTGTAATGAAAGGCTGTCCGTAATATTGAATGGTCAGCTACGGCGTAATGTTGTAGCTAAGCCTTCCGGTAAAGCGAAGTGTCTTTTGCTTTACTTCAGACACTATACTCCTGGTAGCATTGTTATAAATTAAATTATCTACAAACTGGTCCTGCCTGCGGAAGTAATAACTGTATTCTCCGCTAAAGCTGATCTGCAATGCATTCAGCGGCTGAAAATTGAGACTAAGATTGAAATCATTATTCTGAACCGTATGATCAAAACCCCATGCATTAAACATTTGATAAGCTACATAGAATTTTTTCCGCTGATCTGTTACTACATAAATATTATGGCCCAGGCCTCCGGGGTGCCGTAAAGAAGCGGCACCTCTTAACGCGTTGTTTGAAACATCATACGGATTCCAGGTTAAACCAGTGCCCGATTGCCAGTTATTTTTGAAGGTAGCGTGTGAATTAAAATTGAAAGCCTGGTATAGAAATGTTCCGCTATAATCCCATCTTGACCAATGATTATAATTGAGGCGGGCGTTACGAAAGATAGAAAACGGTTGTTGGAAGTGAAGCCCCATCCAATAGAAGTGATTTATTTCATTGGCAGTTAGCATAAATCCAATGTCGTTCAATTCAAGTTCCGGTGAACGAAATGTTAGCCCTGTTTCAAACTTAAAAACCTCTCCATGCTTCCCCGACTTGCCACCTGTCTTTCCGAACCTGAAAGTGCCGCCCATACCTGTAAGAGATGTGCGGTTACTATCAAGTGAAAATTCATGTGCATCCGGCCGCTGAAAAAGATGTTCAAAAGCAGTTTGTGTATTTAGTATTGATTCTTTGCTTCCCAGCAGATGGCTGAAAACAATGTTGCCACGGATGTACCAGGTCTTTTTATTCCAGTAATGCAAGAAGTCAAAGCCACCTGAATAAGCATTGCGATTTAAGATGTTGCTTAATCCATTCTCACGATTGACACCCGTAAGAATACCGCCTAAAATTGTATTGCCTGATTTGCTGTCTTTTTGAACCCTTCCCACAAAATAACTGGTAAACGGCTCAACCAGTTCTGTTCTCTTTTGGCCATTATTATCAATAGTGGCCACCTCCCTTTGGGTTACACTTTCAAGCACACCGATACTCCATCCTTTTTTTGTCTTTCCACTGAATTTAGCTGCGCCAAGAATAGAAGTGTTCTGGGGATATTTTACAAATTCACCTGCTCCAACGTTTGCATAGCCATGCGGCGAGCTCCCGATGCGCCTTGAATAAAACAATAAGTCTGCGTCATAATCACCGCCTGCTTCGGAGCCGGTTAACTGGTAATTGAAAATGTTACTGCTCTCGATAAAGAAGGGCCTTTTTTCTTCAAAGAAATTCTGGTAACCATCCAGCCGTACTTGTGAGGGATCTGCTTCTACCTGGCCGAAGTCCGGGTTAACAGTAAAGTCAAGGATCAGGTCGTTGGTAATCGCCACTTTACCATCTATGCCCGCGGTGAGTTTGGTATCAAATCCCTTTGCGAATGGGTTACCCGTTTCCTTTTTATATTTATCCGCCTGTGCCGTTATATAAGGAGCTATCTCCACTTGCCGGTGTATGGGTATGTTTTTCAATCCATGCAGTTCGCCAAATGCGCTTACCCATACACCCGATTTCTGCGGGATATATTGCCACGTCGAACGTTCTTCCTTTCGGAATAAACGCCTTGTGATTTGGAACCCCCAAACCTTATCAGGTTCGTTGTTATACCTTAATTGACTAAGCGGAATTTTAACTTCGCCTGTCCAGCCATCTTTATTAATATGAGTTTTGCCAAACCAAATCGGGTTCCAGTTTGCATCCCAATAATTTCCATCGTTAGAAATAAATTCATCGCTGCGTACACCCGATACAGAGAGTGTAAATGAAAATGCCGTGCGCTTGTCGTGGTAGCTATCTATATTTATTTCTACCCAATCACCGGGAAATTCGTCCCGCCTTCCCATTCGTCTTATGATTGAATCCGGAGCCAGGTCTTTGCAGTTGTAAGCTATGTAAAGAAATCTCTCATCATAGAGAATTTTAAATTCCGTTTGTTGTGATGGTTGTTTTCCTTCGTTCGGCTGCGATTGTGTAAAGCCACCGCCCCATTCGATTTCATTCCATGCTTCTTCCGAAGGGATGCCGTCAAGGGTAATGGCATGAGTTAGCTGCTTTGTAACGTATTGCTTTCTAATGGTGGAATCCCCCGGGCTACTTTTAGCAACAAGAAAAAGGAAATTTAATAAAGTTAAAAGCTGGAAAGTTTTATTCATTATTCAATGATAAACACAGTTTCAAACATATTAATTTAAATTTTTAGCAGCGGTAATTCTCTTCTATGTCCGGCAAATTTTTTTCATTGCCTTAGGCATAAGCTGACTAATGAAAAAAAAGCTTTCGCTTAGCAGCAAAAACTATTTACTGATTCCATAATATCTTTTCTGGGCTGGCGACAGCGCTTCAATTTTATTACTGCT
>JBDUEG010000267.1:0-2984 GCA_040002575.1 Ginsengibacter sp. | reverse complement strand
AAAGTTTGTTTTCGAATATGCTCAGAACCTATGACTTGATGAGCTTTTACCTGTGCGGAAGATTATCCAGTCTGCTAAGTAGGAGTATATAATTGTTTGCAAATATACAGCTTTGATTGCTTAAAAGTATTTAAACTTACTAATCAGCAGATCAATAGTATAACTGCAAATAGTAAACGCAGTATTAAAAAGATTGTTGTGAGGTACTGAAATTAAGAATAGGATATTAATGAAGTTCTTACATTCTTTCCGGAACGGCAATTCCTAATAACTGCATAGCACTTTTTATTATCGTTGCGGTCATTATGGAGATTTGTAGCCGAATGATTTTTTTCTCTTCACTTTCTGCATTGGCTACTGAATGCTCGGTATAAAAGGAA
This sequence comes from Ginsengibacter sp., assembly GCA_040002575.1. Lineage (GTDB taxonomy): Bacteria > Bacteroidota > Bacteroidia > Chitinophagales > Chitinophagaceae > Ginsengibacter. The sequence goes on along the minus strand of JBDUEG010000267.1, from coordinate 2,604 downwards.
TTGAACATTTTTGCAAGATGGAACACATAATTAGCTACCACAGATGGATTGTGTTCTTCTGCCGCTTGTGTTATTACATTTGAATATTTTTCCAGGGAAATTATAAGTTGCCTTTCAAGTGGAAGAAGCATTTCTGATTGCTTTCCATTATTTATTGTCAATTGTTCATTGTTCATTGCTTCTTCCACCTTTCTTAAAATAGATTTTATTCTTGCATAAGTATATTGTATGAAAGGCCCCGTGAACCCATGAAAATCTATACTTTCCTCAGGATTAAAAATCATCCGCTTTTTTGGATCTACGCGAAGCAGGTAAAATTTCATAGCGCCCAATCCTAACGTTTCGTACAATTCTTTCAATTCTTTTTCAGTAAAATCTTTCACTTTACCGAGTTCTTCAGTATGCTTTTTTGAAGTGTCAACCATTTCGTCAATGAGGTCGTCTGCGTCTACAACAGTGCCTTCCCTGCTTTTCATTTTTCCAGTTGTAAGTTCCACCATGCCATAGCTTAGATGGTAGATCTTATCGGCAAAAGGCATCCCCAGTTTGCGGCATATCTCTTTCAATACATTCATGTGATATATCTGCTCGTCGCCAATCACATAAATACTTTCATCAAGGTGATACTCTTCAAACTTTTGTTTCACAAGTCCAATGTCCTGGGTAATATAAACGGATGTGCCATCGCCCCTCAATAATAGTTTTTCATCAAGCCCTGCAGCCGTTAAATCGATCCAAACGCTGCCATCTTCTTTCTTGTAAAAAGAACCATCTTCCAGCCCTTTTTTTACAAACTCTTTACCGAGAATATAAGTCTGGCTTTCGTAAAAAGTTTGATCAAAATCAGTTCCAAGGCGTTTGTACGTTTCATCGAAACCTTTATAAACCCATCCGTTCATTTTTTTCCAAAGCTCCATCACTTCTGGCTTTCCATTCTCCCAATCCAGTAGCATTTGCTGTGTCTTCTTCATGACAGGCGCTTCTTTTTCCGCTTCTTTTTCAGGCTTTCCGTCCCCGACCAATTCTTTTATCTCCTTTTTATATTCATCATTAAACTTTACATAGTAATCACCCACAAAATGATCTCCTTTAGTATGCGTGGATTCCGGCGTAGCCCCGTTTGCAAATTCCTGCCATGCAATCATACTCTTGCAGATGTGAATGCCACGATCATTTACAATACTTGATTTGTAAACTTCGTTTCCGTTTGCTTTTAAAATTTCAGAAATGCTCCATCCAATGAAAATGTTTCTTAAGTGCCCAAGATGCAAAGGCTTATTTGTATTTGGCGATGAATATTCGACCATAACCCTTGTCTGGTTCAAGGGTTTTTTTCCAAAGCAAGCGTCATTATAATTTTCTCTTAAAAGATTTGCAAGGATGTCATCTGATATGCTGAGATTTAGAAATCCTTTTATGATATTATATTCTGAAAAAAAATCTGAATGTTTGTTTAGAAGAAGATCTCCTAATTTTTTTCCCAGGTTTTCCGGAGATTCTTTTAAAGGTTTTAGAAGTGAAAAAAGCACAATAGTATAATCGCCTGTGAATTCTGGTTTGGTTTCATTTACCTGGAACTCTTTTTCCGTAAATTCTTTTCCATATAATTCTTTGAGGCTTTCAATGGTGGCAGATTGTATCAAGGTTGTAAAAGACATATTCAAAAATAAGTTGCAAACTTAACTTTAGTTGTTCAATAATCTCTTCTACAGATAAGGCTTAGCGGCAGAATAGATGTACAAAGGGTAAGTAATTCAAATTAAGGGTTAGTATATTTATCTGGATAAAATTTTTGATATGAAAAAAAATATACTTCTCATCTTTCTATCTTTCTATTCAATATTATCGGGTGCACAAAATAGCACAAACCAAAAACCCTGTTCCTCTCCCGAAGCATCTCAATTAGATTTTTGGGTGGGCGACTGGGAGCTAACCTGGAACGATACGAGTCATGGTACAAACCACGTTCAGAAAATGATGGATGGGTGCACGGTGAATGAAAATTTCTATGACCCGGCTATGAAATACTCGGGAAGCAGCTGGAGTGTTTACAATCCACAATATAAAATATGGCAGCAAACGTGGGTGGATAACCAGGGAGGATATATTGCTTTATCAGGCAAACTTGAAAATGGAATGATGACACTTTCTACCAAGCCTCAAAAAATTTCCGAAGGAAAAGAGATTATTTCAAGAATGGTGTTTTATAATATCACTCCGCAAACATTTGACTGGCGATGGGAATCTACACAAGACAATGGTACCACATGGCAGCCGAACTGGCTCATTCATTATAAAAGGAAGCCGTCCTGAGCATCATATCAACGGTTTTATTTATTAAAGTTTTTACTTCTTACTTTTAGCGGAATATTTCGATATGAAGTTTAATTTATTTTTCTGTTGTGCTCTTATTTTTATGTCCTGCAAAAATGTAACCTCTGCTAAATTTGACCTGGAAGGCCATCGGGGTTGTCGCGGCCTGATGCCTGAGAATACAATACCTGCAATGCTCAAGGCGATTGATCTTAACGTTAGTACTCTTGAAATGGATGTGGTGATAACAGCAGATGATAAAGTTGTGGTAAGCCACGAACCTTACTTCAA
>JBDUEG010000266.1:0-3136 GCA_040002575.1 Ginsengibacter sp. | reverse complement strand
AAAAAGTAAGGGAGAAATTAAGACAATTTTTTGCTGCTACCGATATAGATTATCTTATTTGTTCAGGTGCTTGCGGTGCTGATTTAATTGCCCTTGAAGTAGCCGGGCAATTAGGAATAAGCAGGAAGATGGTTCTGCCTTTTGATGCTAAGACCTTCAGATCTTCTTCTGTTACAGACCGTCCCGGAAACTGGGGTAAGTTATTTGATAACATATATACGCAATTGCATAAAGAATCTAATGTAATAATCCTTGGCTATGATAAAGATGATAATGAAAGCTATGAAAAGGCAAACTTTGATATTTTAAACACGGCAGATTCGCTATTTGAAAAGGGCAGTGAAAAAGATAAGGAGAAAAAATTAGCACTCATAATTTGGGAAGGTGCTCCAAAAAATGCTGATGATACTACAGATCATTTCAAAAAAGAAGCGGAGAAAAGACTGTATATGATTAAAGAAATAAACTGCTTGCACTAATAGAAAAGAATGAAATGGCAAATGAACTTACATGTTTCGTAGTAATGGGTTTTGGTAAAAAGACTGACTTCGAAACAGGACGGACTTTGGATCTTGACATGTCGTACCGCAATATGATAAAGCCTGCCGTAGAAGCCGCGGGCCTTACTTGTATAAGAGCGGATGAGATTGTTCATTCGGGATTGATAGACGTACCCATGTATGAGCAATTGCTGAATGCTGATGTGGTAGTTGCTGATTTATCTACTTCCAATAAAAATGCTTTCTATGAATTGGGTGTGCGTCATGCACTCAGGCCTTTTACCACCGTTGTCATTTGTGAAGATGGCATGAAGTCTCCTCTGCCGTTCGATGTAAATCATGTTGCTGTACGGCAATATCATCATCTTGGGGAAGATATTGGTTCAAGCGAAGCACGAAGGTTCAGTGGCCTTCTTACTGATGCAATTAAAAATATTGTGAGCAAAAATCCAAGGGACAATGATAGTCCTGTTTATACATTTCTAAACGGCCTTAGAGCGCCGGAAATCGCTGCTGCTATCAAGCAGGCTGTTGAGGAAACAGGGACAACTAACGATAGGGCCGCCGAAACAAAACCCCCGAAGAATTTAAAGACACATAGTGAATTAATGCAGGAAGTAGATGAAGCGCAAAAGGAAGGCGATTGGCTCACGGCAAAAGTTTTTCTTTCAAGAATACGTAAAAATTCTAAGTCAGAGAATAAGGATACGGAAGACCCTTATACATTACAACGTTTGGCGCTGGCCACCTATAAATCTAAATCTCCTAACGAACTTGATTCGCTAAAAGAAGCGCATGAACTTCTTAAATTATTAGAACCGTCTGTATCCAATGACCCGGAAACGCTTGGCCTGTGGGGTGCTGTTCATAAAAGATTGTGGGAGATAACCAAAGAAAGCAACTATCTCGATGAAGCTATTCGGGGATATGAACGTGGCTTTTACATTCGTAATGATCATTATAACGGGATCAATTACGCCTTTCTTTTAAACGTCAGATCTGCCCAAAGTGCAAACACCGCCGAAGCCATTGCTGATTTTGTACAAGCTAAAAGAGCCAGAATTGAAGTAATAGATATTTGTAAAAAATGGATGTCAGATAATCCGCTGGTAGCGGGAAAGGATGGCGTTCCAGACGTTATTGTTGTTTATTGGAAGAGCCGCTACTGGGTCCAGGTAAGTATGGCGGAAGCCTATCTCGGATCAGGAGACGAAGCAAAAGCGAAAGAATTATTAGAAGACGCTTACTCTAAAGTAATGGAAAAGTGGATGAAAGAATCTACCGAAGAACAAATTGAAAAGTTGCGAAAGCTATTGAGCAATTCTCCTCTTCAATTTATTAAAGAAAGCAATAATTAAATTAAGGAGGCCAGCATCTCCGCAAGAAAATTAATAAGCACCCGTTTATTCACTCACCCCAGGCTTGTGCTCCTTGACTTCAATAAGAATCAAACTTTAATTATTAATGCGAATCTTAACAGGGCGGCATGCATGGCGAAACACCTATTTGTATTAACTTCATATTTATAGGTTGCTTCCTGCCTGATCTTGTTAACACCTGCTATTTTAATATTTAAATAACCCCAATGAGTATCCAGAAAATTGTAATCAAAGGAATTAAACAGGAAGTCGTTGCCGACACAACCTCTTCAGATGACGTAATCGAATTACGGGAATCTTATAGTATTGGCGGCAGCGTCAGGGGACTTACTGAAACCCATCCTGTTGATCTCAAAGAAAACGATTTCGTCGAACTCGTGTTTAATGATGATACAACCTGGTATTGTAATACCGATACAATCGATGAAGTTTTTCCGGAAGCTGCAACAGTGAAGCGCTCCGGTGAAGTCGTTTTTGAAATACCCATGGCGCTCACAAGCATGGATACTGAGAGAGGAATTGCCGGTAGCATTTTATTGAAAGCACTTAACATCTTTACAAAAAAAGCAATTGCCGATGTCGACGGAAAAGTGAGAGAAGCCGCGACAAACCTTGAAAAAAAGCAACTTGAAAATACAAGTGGCTTATACCGCCTTGACAGAAATTTTCAATTACAGGCGTTGGCCTCCGCACAGGCAGATAAGCCTTTTCTTCTCTTTTTGCATGGTACTGCCTCGTCCACCATGAGTTCATTTGGTGAATTATTAAATACAGATCTATGGAAATTTATTCATGATACTTATGGCAGCAACGTGCTGGCCTTCCAGCATGAAAGCCTTACAAAGAGCCCGCTGCAAAATGTATTGGAGCTTGTAAAGCAATTACCGCAAAACTGTTTCCTTGATCTCATCAGCCATTCCCGTGGTGGCCTGGTAGGCGATACACTTGCCCGCTTTAGTAACAACAATGGAAACAATAAGGGCTTTGACGCAAACGAAATCGCCTATTTAACAAAGGAAGGAAACAGGACAGATGATCTTAATAATATCGAGGCTATAAAAAAAGAATTATTAAATAAAAAGATCAGCGTAAACAAATTTATACGTGTTGCATGCCCGGCCCAGGGAACAACCCTTGCATCAAAGAGGATGGATCATTTTTTCAATGTCACTTTCAATATTATTGGTTTAGCCGGAGGTATCATTGCTAATCCTGTTTACAATGCTTTCAAAAGCCTGATTGCAACTGTAATTGATT
>JBDUEG010000265.1:0-3153 GCA_040002575.1 Ginsengibacter sp. | reverse complement strand
TTGATATGAGCAATGAAAGAGTTAAGCTTTTTAATAACGAAGAAAAAACATCTGTGCAAATAACAGACCTCTTTGATGATAATAAACCTTCCGGAACAAACGTAAAAATCCTTTTAAAAGTAGACTAATGTTAACAGCAATAATTATAGACGATGAGCTTAAGGGGCGCATAGCCCTTAAACAAAAACTACAGGATTATTGCTCAGATGTAAAGCTGAAAGGTGAAGCTCAGGATGGGGAAGAAGGGATGAAGCTGATAGAGGAGCACCATCCTGATATTGTATTCCTTGATATTGAAATGCCGCGAATGGATGGTTTTGAAATGCTACATCGCCTGCCTGAAAAAAATTTCCACCTCATTTTTACAACTGCCTATGATCAATATGCTATCAAAGCCATTAAGTATTCGGCGTTTGATTATCTGCTTAAGCCAATAGATATTGAGGAATTGAAATTATCTGTTTCAAAAATAAATGCGAGCCAACCGATACAAACTGAAAAAAAGCTTGAGGTACTTGATCAGAACCTTCATGGAAAAAATGTGTTTAATAAGATTGCTATTTCCACATTAGATGGTTTATTGTTTTTTGATATTAGCGATATCATTCATCTCGAGGCAAACAGCAACTACACAAATATATATTTCAACGATCGCCCAAAACTTACAGCCAGCAAAACACTGAAGGATTTTGAAGAATTGCTTCCGGCAGATACTTTTTTTAGAACTCATCATTCACATCTCATCAATTTAAATTTTATTAAGAGATATATTAAAGGAGATGGCGGCCAGATAGAATTAAAAAATGGAAACTATGTAGATGTTTCAAGAAGAAAAAAGGACGAGTTTTTAAAAGCTATAGGATATTTTTAATGGGTTCCTCATCAAACTAACTGGTAGATAATATTTTTATTCCTATTAATAATATTCGTCTTCTACCAGTAGTCAAATAATAATGGACCAGCAAATTACATTTCAAAGGATAATTCATTTCTTTTTAACTAAGATTATTATTGGTATTGCAGTGGTCGGTGGATCGGTGGCTTTAATCGAATGGGCAGGCAGATCCTTTCTTTATTTCATCACCATAGCAGATAAATCGAAAGATATTATTATATCCATTTCTGAGGCAGCAGTAGCGTTAGTATTTTATATTTTTCTTTTTCGCTTCTACGAAAAAAGACAGGTCAAAGAGCTGAGCTCATCAACATTAAGTAAGAATGCAATCATTGGTTTAGCAACAGGCATAACCCTGCAGTCGCTTTTTATTTTAATTATTTACATGGCAGGTCATTATTCAATTTTATCCATTAATCCGTTAACATTTATTATTCCTGGTTTTATGCAGGCACTCACAGCAGGGTTTGTTGCTGAACTGCTTTTATGTGGAATAATTTTTCGATTAACAGAAGAGAAATTTGGAACTGTGATTGCTTTAATTATTTCAGCATCGATATTTGCGGTTGCACATGGAAATGTAAAAGGCGCAACATTTATATCCATCTGTGCCACCAGTTTGCAAGCCGGCATCATGCTTAACGCGGCTTATGTTTTTAGCCGGAGTTTATGGCTTCCCATATTTTTACACCTCAGCTGGGACTTTGCTGAACCTTCAATTTATGGTGGTATTAACCCTGGAATTTCGATTTTAAAAAGCTTATTTGAAAGTAAGATTAGTGGTCCTGTAATTTTAAGCGGAGGACAGTTTGGTCCACAAAATTCAATACAGTCACTGTTGTTATGTTCCCTTCTATCATTCATATTTCTATGGTTCGCGAAGCGAAAAAACAACATTATAAAACCTTATTGGACTAGATAATCTTGCTAGTTACTTTTTATGTCTCAAATGCTTTCAGGGACGTCGATATCTCCTTAACGGCCTTAAATACTTAGCTCCCTTTGAAGTTAAAAATCTTGTAGGAATTTGCTGCCAGCCGCTATTGTTATTTGTCCAAACTATGAAATGAAGATGTGGTATAAAGGTGTAGCCCGTTTTGCCGCTTAGGGCGATAAGCTGACCTTGACTAACCGTATCACCCATGTTCACAAGCACCCCGTTTTGCCGCAGGTGCCAATATCCTGCTTTAGTCCCGTCTTCATGTTGGATTACTACAAGGTTAGCATCCTTTCTATATTTTTTATTTCTTCCGCCTTTGCTGTGCTGTTCTTCCAATCTTATAACTATGCCTGCTCTCGCGGCAAAGATTTCCGTTCCACTTTTCATTCTGAAATCAAGAGCCGCCCTGTTTTTATGAGAGAACTTACTGAAATACCCTTGTATTAAAAGATGTGACGTTCCTTTTTTGTATGGTAATGCGTACACATAGCTTGTGTCTTCTGTTAGTTTTCCTCTCTGCAAAAGAATTGCTGTATTACGTAAAGGATCCTTACTTATGTAACAGCCTGTAAGAATTAAACCTAATGCTATAAATGAAGTGAATCTTCTACGGGATGTGTAAGTATCATAGATTTCTTTCAGAGGCATTGTTTCAGATAGACAAAAAACCTTGCCATACTTTTGAAAGTTGTGTAAAAAATAAGAGCCAGGTGATGGTACTGACAATGCAAAAGGTTCATTACTAAAAAAATTAATTAGAGCAATCGATAAATTGAAGTTAGGTTTAGCAAAAAAAATCCTCATTTAAAAATGAAAATAAAATTCGCAATTGCTTTATCCCTTTTATATTTCTTTTCTGTTACGCCATCTGTTGCGCAACATAATCATTTGAGGTTTCATGTAATCGCATTCTTCACTGCAAGGGAAGATCTTGCTCACATAAGCTTTGTACATGAAGCAAACAAGTGGTTTGATTCTGTAGCAATCAAACAAAACTTCTCTTACGATTCCACTAATGACTGGAATAATCTAAATGAACAGTTTTTGTCGAAGTACCAGGTCGTGCTTTTCTTAGATACCCGTCCTGATTCGATTCCTCAACGTAAAGCATTTGAAAAGTATATGAATAATGGAGGTGCATGGATGGGTTTTCATTTTGCAGGCTTTGCCTTAACGCCCTCAGCATACCCGCAAAACTGGGATTGGTATCATAATGATTTTCTTGGGGTAGGAGAATACAAGGGAAATAGCTGGAGGCCTGTACCAGCGATTCTTCGTGTAGAGAACCAGGGACACCCTGCTATAAAAAAGTTACCAC
>JBDUEG010000264.1:0-3154 GCA_040002575.1 Ginsengibacter sp. | reverse complement strand
CACGTTATGGTGAAACTGAAGTAGCAAGCTGGTATTGGGAGCTTTGGAACGAACCTGATATTCCTTATTGGCAAGGCACATTACAGGAATATTGCAAATTGTACGATTACTCCGCAGATGCGGTGAAACGGGCTTTCCCGGCTGCAAAGATTGGCGGGCCTGAAGTTACCGGCGGTGGTGCAAAATATTTGGACACCTTTCTCCACCATGTTTTTTACGATACAAATTATGCTACGGGAAAAATCGGCAGCCCGCTTGACCTTGTTTCTTTCCATGCCAAAGGCTTTCCGAAAGTTATGAATGATACAGTCGTGATGGGCATTCGCAACCACTTAGAAAACATTATTGACAACTTCAAAGTAATAGCATCCTATCCTGAATTAAAAAATATCCCGGTGATTATTGGTGAATCAGACCCCGAAGGATGTGCTGCCTGTGGTATGGCTACGCACCCGGCAAACGCTTACCGAAATGGCACCATGTATTCAAGCTATGAAGCCGCGGTTTTTCCTAGAGTGTATGAACTTGCAAAAAAGTTCAACATCAATCTTATTGGTGCTGTAACATGGGGTTTTGAATTCGAAAACCAGCCCTGGTTTTATGGCTATCGTGATTTGGCTACTAACGGTGTTGATAAACCTGTATTGAATATATTTCGCTTGCTTGGAATGATGAAAGGAAAGGAAGTTGAAGCCATCAGCGATCATCAATATTCGCTTCAGGATATACTTGATAGCGGTGTGTGTAAAACACAAACTGATGTTGGTACGCTTGCTGCTGTAACCGATTCTTCTGCAACCATTTTAGTATGGAACTATCATGATGTAGATAAAAAAGATAAGACGGCTAAGATAACAATGAACATCAGCGGTATGACTGTAGCCAAAATAAAGGTTATAGAATACAGGATTGATGAAGATCACAGTAACGCCTACACCCTTTGGAAAAAAATGGGGTCACCTCAGAAACCAACCACAGAACAAATCAACAAGCTTGAAAAAGAAGGACAGCTACAACAAATTGGCCAGGCGAAATCATTCGGTATAAAGAATGCGGTACTCAACATAAAAACAACTTTGCCCGAACAGGCAGTTTCATTTTTTAAATTAACATGGTAATACTTTACAATAATATCCCTAACTAAAAATGTCGCTTAATGCAAAGGATTACAATTTTAAAAAATCTGCTTATCACACTCCAGTGTTTTTTGCCTGGTGTCGAATACAACGAATTCTCTTGCCCAAAAATTACCAATAATTGAAAAGAATACAATTATATTCTGGCCTAATTAATCAAACAAAAAATAGTTTTGCATAAAATTGGATCAAATCTTAATTATGGAAACATTATCTGTGCAGTGGCTGCAAACAATAAACGATTTAAAAGACGTGCCCGTTGCGCAGTTGCAATGGTGGATTGATAATAGCCGGGTTCATGAATTGGATGAAGGTGAATTCTTGTTCAGGAAGGGAGATACCAATCCAGGCACGCATGTAATTTTAGGCGGGCGAATGCGCATATTTTTAAATCAGGGAAATGGAACGCGGACCATTGGCTTTTTCGATGTAAAAGATATTACGGGTTACCTTCCTTTTTCAAGAGCTAATAATGTTAATGTAAACGGGCAGGCAGTAGAGAAGCTTTTCATTATGACTTTCCCGGTTGAAAAAATGAAAGAACTAATTCACAAACATTATGAACTAACGCAATCACTCGTGCATGTAATGACTTCGAGGATTAGAAACTTTACAGCCCTCGAGCAACAGAATGAAAAGATGATGGCGCTGGGGAAACTGTCTGCAGGCCTTGCACATGAATTGAACAATCCCGCTGCTGCTATTGTAAGAGGTTCTGTATCGTTGCGAAAGCATTTAAAATTATCGCCGGAAACTTTTAAAAAGATAATGTCTATTAAAGTAACACCGGAAGATGTTGACAAGGTAAATAATAAAATGTTTGAAGTGCTGGCGCGAAAAGATTTGCCGGTACTTACCCTTATGCAAAAAACGGCGATGGAAGATGAATTTGCGGACTGCCTGGAAAATCTTACAATAGAAAATAGCCAGGAAATTTCTGAAAACTTTGTAGAGTTTGGATTTACCTGTGACGACATGGAAGAGTTTGCTTCTCTCATACCTCGTGAATTTCTGTCTCCGGTTTTAAACTGGATAAATAATAATCTTGTGACTGAAAAAATGGTAGATGATATACAGGAGTCAAGTCAACGAATTGAAAAACTGGTAAGCTCCATAAAGAATTTTACACACATGGACCGCGGGTCTGACAAAGAATACACGGATGTTCATTCTGGTATTAAAAATACACTTACCATGCTTGAGTATAAATTTAAAAAAGGTAGTGTAACATTAAATGAGGAATATGATATCGCTTTACCAAGGGTTAAAGCTTTTGTAGGTGAATTAAACCAGGTATGGACTAATCTTATTGACAATGCACTCGATGCAATGGAGGTAAATGCGAAAGGCGAACTTGAAATAAAAACAAGGCGTGAAAAAGATAATGTGATTGTGTCTATAACAGACAATGGTCCTGGAATTCCTGCAGAAATAAAAGACAGGATTTTTGATCCATTTTTTACAACAAAAGAAATTGGGAAAGGAACAGGTTTGGGCCTTGACGTAGTTACAAGAATTGTACACCAGCACCAGGGAGATATAAAAGTTGACTCTGTGCCTGGCAGAACAACATTCATCATTTGTTTTCCCATCAATGGTAAATAATTTTGAAAATAAAAAATACAATTTTGAAGATTGAAGCAATAACGCTTCTGAATTTTTTTTAAAATATCGATAATGAATGAAGCAATAATATTTTGTATTGACGATGATCAGCAGGTTTTAAGAGCGATCACACGCGACATTAAAACCCAATACAGGAAAGAATATAAGGTTTTAAGTACCTCATCAGTTACCGAAGCCGTCAGCAGCCTGCTGGAGTTAAAAAACAAAGGCGAGGTGATTGCACTTTTTATTGCCGACCAGCGAATGCCGGAAATGGATGGCGTTTCATTTCTTGTAAAGGCTACTGAATTTTATCCGGAGGCCAAAAGAGTTTTGCTTACCGCATATTCTGATACAGATGCTGCAATCAAAGCGATAAATGAAGTGCATCTTGATTATTATTTAATGAAGCC
>JBDUEG010000263.1:0-3192 GCA_040002575.1 Ginsengibacter sp. | reverse complement strand
AGGCTTTTATTCTATCATGATAAATATCAATGTAAGAAAGATAATCCAGGCATTGTAATACAAAATGCGAAGGATCGTATAACAGGCAGGCTCGTGGATGGTTTTTCACTTTTTCTAAAAACATTTCATAACTAACGCCGTCATGAAGGTCTTCACCGGGATGTATTTCATAGCACACATCTACGCCACATTCATCAAAAGTATTCAATATCGGAAGCCATCTTTTGGCCAGTTCACTAAAGCCTTCTTCTACAAGCCCGGCCGGCCTTTGTGGCCATGGATAAAAAGTATGCCACAGTAATGCTCCGCTAAAGGTTGCATGTGCATTCAGCCCGAGATTTTGCGAAGCTTTGGCGGCATACTTCATTTGTTGCACCGCCCACTTGGTTCTGGCTTTCGGATTGTTGCGCAATTCCGGGGGAGCAAAGCCATCAAATAATTTATCGTATGCCGGATTTACTGCTACCAGTTGCCCCTGTAAATGGGTAGACAGTTCAGTAATCTCAAGTCCGCAGTCGTTCACAAGTCCTTTTAAGTCTTGAGCATAACCTTTACTTTGCGCCGCTTTTTTCAGGTCAATAAATTTATCGTCTAAGGTTGGCAGTTGCACACCTGTAAAGCCCAAACTTTTGGCCCACTGGCAAATGCTTTTAAGATCATTGTAAGGAGCAGTGTCTCTTATAAACTGAGCGATAAAAATTCCGGGGCCTTTAATTGTTTTCATTAAAATTTATTTTAGCCTCACCCCAACCCCTCTCCAAAGGAGAGGGACAAGCAATGAAATTTGTGTATTGTAATAATTATTAATAATGGTTACGCAATTGAGCAATTATTATTTTTTCATTTTCCCATTTATAAACAATTCTGTGTTCCTGATTAATTCGTCTTGACCAGTAACCGGACCAATTATGTTTCAAAGCCTCGGGTTTGCCAAGGCCTTCATAAGGTGTTTCTTTAATAGATTCCAGAAGTTCTTGAATTTTATTTTGAATTTTTATATTTCCAGATTGTTTCCAGAATTGTAAATCCTCCAAAGATTGAGGAGAGAAAATTATTTCCATAAATCTTCCAGCTTAACAACAGTTATATTGTTTTGTTCAATATTCCGAATGCTTTCATTAAGACGTTTAGTTGCAACGGGATTGGCAAGAATCCGTTCTGTTTCATCCATTTCCGGTTCTTCTTCATAAGGTATCTGGAAGCCGTCTAATATTACTTGCAAAGCTTTTTGTTGAACTTCGTTTTGAGGATGAACAATGAGTACATTTTCCACAGCTTATTTTTTTTAAATAATAAATAGAATCACTTTTCAACCAATGAGGCCCTCTGCTTCCGGATGCAATCTATTCCTTATAAATTCAACGCTTATCCGCGAAAATTTAATTATAGGTGCAACCAGGTATTTTTCCATCAAAATATTATATAAATTGAAAAGCCATATAGAGAAATATTTGATTGAAAGAATTTTAAAATTACGAAATAGAATTTTCTCAAATCTTATAATCAGTCCACTTTTCCGAAGACTCTGCTGAAGCTACTACATTATCTATAAATGCCATGCCACGCACGCCGTCTTCCGTTCCCGGGAAGTCTAACATTTCTTTTGTAGGTTCTGTGCCATTTAGTTTGGCTTGTAGGGTCAATGCAAAATTTCTATAGATGTTGCCGAATGCTTCAAGATATCCTTCGGGATGACCAGCCGGGGTTCTGCAATTATGAGTGGCAAAGCTGCTTAAATATTTTCCGTTATTAGCGCCTGCTCTAAAAATTTGCACAGGCTCATCAAGCCATTTTACTAACAATGTATTGGGTTCGTGATGCGACCATTCAAGTCCGCCTTTTTCTCCATAGATTCTTATCTTAATTACATTCTCTTCTCCGGCTGCAACTTGTGATGCCATTAGAACTCCTGACGCACCCTTTTCAAATTTCAATAAAACTGCACCATCATCATCCAATGCTCTTCCTTCTACCACGATATTTAAATCAGCGCAAAGCTTTGTAATTTTTAGTCCCGACACATATTCTGCAAGATGTGCAGCATGCGTACCAATGTCTCCCATACAACCAGCTTTACCTGATCTCTTAGGATCTGTTCTCCATGCAGCCTGTGCATTGCCTTCACGTTCCGATAATTTACTGAGCCATCCCTGCGGATATTCAACATAAATTTTTCTAACCTTACCTAATTTGCCTTCTGCTATCATTGCCTTAGCCTGCTTTACCATTGGAAATCCTGAATACGTGTGGGTGAGGCAAAGAACTAAGCCTGTTTCTTCCACTTTCTTTTTTAATTCTTTCGCTTCATCAAGGGTAAAAGTCATTGGCTTTTCAATAACTACATTGAAGCCGTGCTCAAGTGCCATCATTGCGGGAGCGAAGTGCGCAAAGTTGGGAGTAACGATTGTTACAAAATCAATCTTCTTATCAGCAGGAAGCTCACTTTCTTTTTTTATCATTTCTTCGTAGGTGTAATACGTTCTCTCCGAAGGAATAAAAAGTGATTCGGCTGAGTCTTTTGCAATCTCCGGATTGATGCTAAATACACCACCCGACAACTCAATCAGGCCATCCATATTTGCTGCGATGCGATGAATCGCTCCTATAAAGGCATCCTTGCCGCCGCCTACCATTCCCATCCTTAATTTTCTCATATACTAGTTTTTAAAAAAGATAAAATGAAATTATAACAAGACTAAAATTATCATAAAAGGATATTTTAAAAAAAGAAATTTTAAATTTATAGAGATCATTTAATTTTTTTTAGTCGTTAATTAATACCTTGTAGCCGAAGAAAATTCTCCGGATGAAATTTACGACACGCTTGCAGCTTTCCACAATGATGTTTATCGAGTTCTTTGTATGGGGCTCGTGGTTTGTAACCCTGGGAACTTTTTTAGTGAATAATCTTCATGCTAATGGCGCTCAGACCGGCCGTGTGTTTTCTACTCAATCGTGGGGAGCAATTATCGCACCTTTTATAATTGGATTAATTGCGGACAGGTACTTTAACGCGGAAAAAATTCTTGGCGTTTTACATCTTATAGGAGCTGCTTTAATGTATTACATGTATAGTGCCGGCACGGTTACGGATGTATATCCGACATCATTTTTTTACTACTTATTAATTTATATGATATTGTTTATGCCAACGCTTGCGCTGGTAAATTCAATTGCATTCAATCAAATGAA
>JBDUEG010000262.1:0-3208 GCA_040002575.1 Ginsengibacter sp. | reverse complement strand
ACATTCCATGAGACCTTCTAACTTAAACTTCCCTTCACCCATTCAACCAGTTCATCATGAATGAAACCGTTTGTAGCAATAATACCAGGTTGATAAGGTGAGTAAGGCCCTCCCTTCAGGTCTGTTACTTTTCCTCCTGCTTCTTCTACAATTAAAAAACCAGCAGCACTATCCCACGCATTTAACTGGTGTTCATAAAATCCATCGAACCTTCCGGCCGCTACCCAGCAAAGATCTGTTGCAGCACTTCCGAGCCTTCGTACCGGAACACCTTTTCTTATTAAACGTTCAAACACCTGTATCGGGCCATTCGGCTGATCGAGATAATTATATGGAAAACCGGTAACCAGGCAACTCTTTAATACCTGGGTTTTATTTCCAACTGATATTTTTTTATCGTTTAGCGTAGCGCCCTTGCCTTTTTCAGCAAAATAAAATTCGTTCATTATTGGATTGTAAACGGCTCCCATTATCATTTTACCATTATGCTCAAGCCCAATACTTACACAACAAATTGGAATGCCGTTAGCAAAATTAACTGTACCGTCAATTGGGTCGATAATCCACTTATACTCACTACCGGTAACCTTCTCCACACTCTCTTCACTTACTATACCGTGCGACGGAAATTCTTTATGAATTACTTTAAGGATTGCTGCATCAGCGGCATGATCTGCTTCTGTAACCAGGTTGTTAATCCCTTCTTTATTACTAATTTTAAATTTACCGTTAAAGAATCGCTTTAGTTCTTTAGCTCCGGCTTCCGTAGCACTTATGAGAGTTTGTTTGTACATGCGCAAAGGTTATAAATGTTTACTTATTTATTTGCAGAATATTTTTTCTCAGGAAACGTGCTGTAATTTTTTTGTTATTAATGCGATTGCTCTATTTACTTTGCAGCTTACAAGATGTGCCTGAATAAAAATCCTTTTTAACTAACATTTCGAGTTTGCTGCTCTCTGTCATTATAGTAAATTTTAACGTCAAATATTTTCTTGCGCAATGCTTATGCTCAGTAGATAAGGCTATGGCGGATATTGATGGAGAAATAATCGTAATTGATAATAACTCTACTGATGGGAGTAAAGATTTTTTTCAAAATAAATTCAGCGATGTAAAATTTATTTGGAATGATGAAAATGCAGGTTTCGCAAAAGCCAATAACGAAGCTTTAAAATTTGCTTCCGGGGATTACATTCTTTTTTTAAATCCGGATACCATTGTGCCAGAGGATTGTTTTGAAAAATGTATTTCGTTTATACAATCAAAGAAAGACCTGGTTGCAGTGGGTTTAAAGATGCTCGACGGTTCCGGAACATTTTTAAAAGAAAGTAAGAGAGCTTTCCCGTCGCCGATGACTTCTTTATTTAAACTCTCGGGGCTATCTAATATTTTTCCTAAGTCAAAAACGTTTTCCAACTACCACCTTGGGCACCTGGATAAAAACAAAACCCACGAAGTAGATGTTCTTGCCGGCGCTTTTATGATGATTCCGAAAAAAATACTCGATGTCGTCGGATTCTTCGATGAAAAATTCTTTATGTATGGAGAGGATATAGACTTGAGCTATCGCATTCAGGAAGCTGGTTTCAAAAATTTTTATTTCGCGGACACCACTATTATTCACTTCAAAGGAGAAAGCACAAAAAAAGGAGGTCTTAATTATGTAAAAATGTTTTATAAAGCCATGAGTGTTTTTGTGCAAAAGCATTATGGGGGAACAAAAGCTGGTGTATTTAATTTTCTTATACAAGCAGCCATCTACTTACGGGCGGGATTAGCTGCAATTGCACAGTTCGTAAGATGGATTGGCATCAAGTTGATAGATACGGTAATAATCTTAATGAGTTTTTGGATTGTAAAATTTCTATGGAGCAGCTTTATAAAGCGTGAGGTCAATTATTCGCCCAACATGCTTGTAATCGCTTTCCCGGTTTTTACTGCACTTTTTTTAGCAGCTTCTTACTTCTCAGGTTTGTATGATAACGGGTATAAGCAATCCAGGCTGAACAAGTCCACCCTGATTTCTATTCTGGTTATTCTATCTGTATATTCTCTCTTACCGGAAAGTCTCCGTTTTTCAAGAGGAATATTGTTTTTGGGCTCCCTTCTTGCTTTTCTCCTAATGAGCTTTACTCGTTTCTTATTGTTAAGATGGAACATCATCGACAATGCTCCAGAAAAGGATGAGATGAATGAGACGGTAATAGCGGGTACCGAGACAGAGTTTGACCAGGCATTTGGCCTGTTGGAAAAAGCAGGCATGCAAGAGAGGCTTTTAGGAAGAATAGAAACGGTTAGCACTGAGAATAATGAAACAATTGGCAGATTAGATGAGATCGCACTCCTTGTAAAAAGTTACCCGGTAAAAGAAATTATTTTTTGTGAAGGTTCCCTCACCTTTAAAAAAATTATTGAATGCATATCGCTGCTCCCGCGCCGCATTCGAATAAAAATTTTTACTTCTTGCTCTAATACTTTAATTGGTAGTGAGAGCCAACATTCTGCTGGCAAATCACTTTCCGGCGAGTTGAGATATCCTTTGAATTTTCCTTTACACAACCGTAACAAAAATTTGACTGATGTTACACTGGCCTTTTTCTTTCTACTGACTTTTCCTTTTCACCTTATTCTAAAAAAACATCCATGGCATTTTTTTCAAAATAATTTCGACGTTCTGTTTCGCCGGAAAACATGGGTAGGTTATGCGCTCGATGAAAAAGATCTTCCATCATTAAAAACCGGCATCCTTACAACTACCGGGCTGCCTGCCTCTTTAAATACTTTATCTCAAAAAAATCTTCATGCTGCTGATGTACTTTATGCCAAAGGCTTTCACTACCTCAAGGATGTTAAACTTATAATTTCCAATTACAGATTTCTTTCGTGACACGTAATTCTCTTGCTCGTATATGTAAGAAATTACATCCAGACTTTATAACTGTTAACGAGAAACTATAAATAGCTTATATCGATAAGTATTTCCGAAATTTGCGTTCAAATAAAATAATGAATGGCATATAATAGTTACAGACCATCACAAAAAACAACGCCGGTTGTTTTAAACCTTATAATAATTAATGCGATTGTGTTTGTTGCACAGTTGGTTTTTGATTCAACGTGGGACCTCACTGACAAGATTGCACTTTATCCATATGGTAGCGGACTCTTTGAACCTTATCAATTGGTGACACACATGTTTGCACAT
>JBDUEG010000261.1:0-3260 GCA_040002575.1 Ginsengibacter sp. | reverse complement strand
TCTTCAATATCCATCATCCCAAGATTGGAAATAGTAAATGTGTTCCCACTAAATTCCTCGGGTTGTAACTTTTTATTTCGTGCTTTGTCATAAAGTCCTTTTGCATCAGAAGCAATTTGAGATAATGACTTTTGATCTGCAAACCGAATTACAGGAACTATCAAACCTTCTGGCATAGCAACTGCAGATCCGATATGAACATGCTTGTTCTGCCTGATAAAGTCGCCCATCCAGCTACTGTTTACTGCAGGATGCTGGCGAAGAGCCATAGCACAGGCTTTTATTATCATATCATTAAATGATATCTTAACGGGACTTATTTCGTTTATGGCCAACCGCGAGGAGATAGCATTGTCCATATTCATTTCCATTGTCAGGTAGAAATGAGGAGCCTGGAACATACTCTCACCCAACCTGCGTGCAATGGTCTTACGCATTTGAGTATTAGGAATATCCTCAAAAGCTTCTTTGCCCGTTTGCTCAAATTGTTGAACAGGTTTTGATATTTCTGATTTCTTAATTTCCTGCTTTGCCGGCATAACAGAGGGCACATAAGAGTCGATATCTTTTTTTACGATTCTTCCTCCATCGCCACTTCCCTGAACTTTAGAGATATCAATTCCTTTATCGGCAGCCAGCTTTTTAGCCAATGGAGAAGCTTTAAGTCTTCCTCCTTCCATAGCAGAGTGCACATCATCGGCGGAACTCAAACCGTTTGAAGGAGCAGCCTGTTCATTTGTCTTTTCTGCGTGCATTGGTTCATCATTCGATTCTTTGACGTTTGTGTTCGCAGTTGCAGCATTAGCGCCTGAATTTTCTGCTTCCAGGTAGGCATTTATATCAGCGCCTTCCTTTCCTACAATCGCAATTATACCATTTACCTTGGCGGCATTACCTGCCTCAACTCCAATGTATAACAAAGTGCCTTCTTCGTAGCCAACAACTTCCATGGTGGCTTTATCAGTTTCTACTTCAGCAAGCACATCATCGCTTTTTATCTTATCACCTACTTTTTTATTCCACTGCACTATTTTTCCTTCCGTCATGGTATCGCTGAGTAATGGCATTCTTATCACTTTTGCATCTTTCAATTCTGCCGGAGATTTTTTAGTAGTTTGTTTTGTCGCCGGTTCAGATTTTGCTTTCTGCTCATTTTCATTTTTTGCAGGTGCGGCTTCTTTTTTATCTACATTCTTCTTCTTTTCTTCTGGTGCTTGTCCTTCACTTTCTAAAAGTGATTTATAATCTTCCCCCTCGTTACCAATAATAGCAATTACATCATTTACTTTCGCCGCGTCGCCTGTTTTCACACCTATATACAATAATGTTCCTTCCTCATATCCCACAACTTCCATGGTCGCCTTATCTGTTTCTACTTCGGCAATCGTATCATCGCTCTTCACCTTATCGCCCACCTTTTTATTCCATTGAATAATTTTTCCCTCCGTCATAGTATCACTCAAAAGAGGCATCCTTATCGCTTTCGCCATAAATTATTTCAGTTTTTTGTAAAATTGAGAGGTGAAATTACTGCAAAATCGGGAAAAGAATTTCTAAGAATTGGGATTATAAACGCTCACAAAAAAAGAACCGGAGAAGAGTCCGGTTTTCAGTCTTTATATCCTTTTTGATAAGAATTAGCTACCTCCTGAATCCCATCTTTATAAGTGGTTGGGGTAAAGCCAAAAGCTTTTTCAAATTTAGAAGAATCAAAAATATAATCTGCTTCATACTGGTACAGCATTTCTTTGAGCTCCTTCATAATTTTCATAAAGACTCCCAGAAAGCCTACCATTCCTTTTCCAATCACAGTGTGCTTCGGAGACATGCCAAAAATTTGCGAAGCAATATTAATAATTTCTTTCCCTGTTAAAGCCGGGCTGGCAGTAGGTAAGTTCCATATTTGGTTCCAGGCTTCCTGGCTGTTTGATAACAGCCACAAAGCCTTCCCGCAGTCCGGAGTAAATGTAAAAGAATGAACCACATTATCATTTATAAACCATTGTGCTTTTTTACGCTTAGCCATTTTATCCAACACCAGCATATTTAAAATACTCGTTTTACAATTGGGGCCATAAAAGTCAGCGGCTCTCGCTATCATCGCCGTAATGTTTCCTGCTTTTACTTCGTCCATTAGTTGCGTGGCAATCTTTTCTCTCAATTCACCTTTTTTGCTCACAGGTTTATAGGCCGTTTGTTCTGTCATTGCTCCATTTACCTCACCAAGCATATAGACATTGTCAAAAAAGATGAGCTTTAGATTATACTTGGAACAGGCTTCAATTGTGTTAGACATTATCAGTGGCCAATGCTTATTCCATATGTCAATATCATATTTCAAACCGGGGCATAACAAAACGACTGAGGCGCCTCGCAGAACTTCGTCAGTTTGCTTTTTACTGGTAAGATCTGCAGCCAGGGTAAGCCCTCCGTAAACTGATCTCGGGCTTCGGCTTACCAAAGTGAAAGGGGTTTTGTTTTGAAAAAGTACTTTTGAAAATTCATTAGCAATCGCTCCGCCTGCTCCAAGAATCGTATACATATTTTCAAATATTTCTAAGACTTAATAATCAAGTTGCAAGCCAAGTTTGTCTTTCAACTGCTTCACAAGCGGGTATTCTTCTATGATCCTAAGATATTGTTCCTTCGTGGAAAGATGCTCGTCTGCGACCTTATCCTGATTTTTATTTTCCACTATAATCACTTTATAAGTTAAATACCTGTTATTGAAATATGCCTGCAGGTGTTCGATTAAGGCGGCCCGTTCTGTTTCAACAAATTTTTGCTGAATATTATTATCGGTAATTATTTCTATACAATTATCGTCGATTATTTTAAGATGTGCAGATTTGAAATTTGAAACTCCTGAGTGGTTGTTTTTTTTTCGAAGCTCTTCAATGTATAATCCCCACGCAACATATAGCTCTTCTTCATTAAGATTTTTAACTGCGTTGCCATTCAATTTATTTTCGATGGCAACTTGCTCCCGTATTTTTTCAAGGGCAGTTATTTTCTTGTTTTTTTGCAAATGTTTTATAGTAGCTACTGCGGTATGATCTATCAGAGGTTTTAAAAGTATAGAATTAGAATCCTCTTCAATTATAAGCCGGGCATTATTGGACGCGGCGGGCTTTTCCATCAAGTCTTTCTTTGACGCATTAGAAAGAGAAGACGCAACATCTTTGAATTGCCCGTTTAGCGGCTTATCATTTCTTATTTTTTGCGCCACCGGCGTGAGTGATTTAAAAGAAACCGGCTTT
>JBDUEG010000260.1:0-3393 GCA_040002575.1 Ginsengibacter sp. | reverse complement strand
AATTGGGTTTTCAAATTCTGACTATGCAACAGATCATATAGTTCAATCCGGAACACTAGAACTAAACAGTACATTTAACAGCCGCATTTCAAATCAACTGCTGTTAACTTATACGCATATTAATGACGTAAGAAACAGCCCCGCTGGTATTTTCCCAACCATTGAAATATTTAACGCTGATAGTACAGTGCCGGGCGTTACGGGTGGAAGAAACTACATGAGCGCAGGTACTGATCCATTTACCAGGAATAATGAAGTGGTAAATAATATCGCTTCTATTACTGATAACTTTACATATTACACAGGACGGCATACCATAACTGCCGGCGCCACTTACGAATACCAAAAAGTTGGAAATGCATTTATGCAGGGATCAGAAGGTTATTACATTTATAATACACTTAACGAGTTCGTAACAGATGCACCTCCTGCATTTTTCGCTTATACCTATTCATTGGTACCAGGCCAACCGAAAGTGTTTTCAGCTGATTTAAAGCTGGGGCAATTAGGAGTTTATCTGCAAGATGAATTTAATATCAATCCGAATTTTAAATTAACCTATGGCATTAGAGGCGATGTTCCTACTTATTTAAAACAACCTATTGCAAATCCCGCTATTGATGCGCTTTTGTTTCCTGACCAGGATGGCAATATGGTAAATTATAGTACAGGAAAATGGCCGAAAGCAAATTTACTTTTGTCGCCCCGTGTCGGATTCCGATGGAAAGTGCCTGATGAAAATGGCCTTGTATTGCGTGGAGGAACAGGAATTTTTACAGGTAAAATTCCTTTTGTATTCCTTACTAACTTACCAAGTAACAGTGGAGTCTACCAAATTGGAACTTCTTTAAAGTCAAAGGCAGACCTTGCAAGCATTACTTTTAATCCTGATCCGGATGCATATATTTCCAAATTCCCCGCAACCGTTACGCCGACTGCTCCTTCAAACTTTGTTTTAATAGATCCAAATTTTAAGTTTCCGCAGGTTTTTAGAACCAATCTTGGGATTGATAAGCAATTAGGACAAGGGTTTGCAGCTACGATAGATATATTATATACAAAAGATATTAACGGCGTAAAAATGAGGAATGGAAATCTTAAAGACCCTAATGGAAAATTATCGGGACTTGATAATAGAGATTATTTTCTTTCTTCCGCAGACAGAAACTTATATGCCAGTCCTAACTTAGGCGAAGATGTAATTTTAGAAAATACAAAAAAGGGGTACTCTTTTTCAGCGACTGCACAAATTTCAAAAAACTTTTCTAAAGGCTTTTATGGTTCATTAGCTTACACTTACACTTTGGCAACTGAGATTAGTCCAAACCCTGGTTCACGGGCAACGTCAGCATGGGAATCTATCCAGAATGTAGGTACACCGAACAACGAGGAATTATATAATTCTTCTTATTCGATACCGCACAGAGTTGTCGGAAATATTTCTTACAGGGTTGAATATGCCAATCATTTTGCTACAACTGTTTCCCTTTTTTACGAAGGCACGGCGCAGTTTAAGTATTCATTTCTCGTGGGTGGTGACCTCAATAACGATGGGAACAATGCTTCTGACCTGATGTATATTTATGCAAACGGCTCTGATGTTCCTTTTGTTGACGTAAAAAACTCTGATGGATCCATTAAATATTCCATCGCTGACCAGGCCGCTGCATACGACAAGTTCGTGAGTAATTCCTCTTATCTTAATCGTCATAAAGGGCAATATGCTGAAAGAAATTCCGCGGTAGCACCCTGGTATAACAGAGTTGATATGCGATTCCTCCAGGACTTTTATATTAAGGCGGGTGGCAACAAACATACTTTACAGTTCACCGCAGATATAATTAATCTTCCAAACTTTTTAAACAGAGATTGGGGAATAAGAGACCAGACTACGGTTATCAATCCTCTTTCCTTAAAATCATCAACCGGTGGCTCTCCGACATTTACTTTGGCGGAAATAACGAATCCTGATCAAAGCAAATCACTCGTTACTCAGCCTTTTCAGAAAGTTACTTCTTTCAATACCACATGGGGTATGCAACTTGGCGTGAGGTATTTATTTTAATATTTGATTTTTTATAACTTCCAACGTCCCGGTTTTCGTGGCGTTTTTTTTTTGGAGATTTTTCTAAATCAGCTTTACTAATTTGTAACTTTAAGATTGCATAATTACTGAATGTATTCCCGCTCGTATTTAGATAACTTTAAAAGCTGCAAAGTAATAATTGTTTGCAGCTGCAATCAATTTGAGCGTGACCGGATAGGCTTGTAAAAAATCGTCAAAGGCTTTAAATTCATGGGTGGGCACAGCAAACTCATCAAAGAAAATTATATCATCTTTTTTCAAGAAGGGAGCAATGCTTGTGAGCGCATAAAGCGTAGCTGAGTAAAGGTCTGCATCAAGCATTATAACATTTTTTGCATCATTATTTAATTGTGGCAAAAAGCCCGGAATGGTCTGTTGAAATAAGCCCTGGTAAAAATTTACTCTTGCATCTTCAATTTCCGGGACCTTATTATTAGTATTAAATTGTCCCTTCTTATATTGGCCAAAATCTTCGGGCAAACCTGTAAATGTATCAAAGCCATAAAACCTACTTTGCGGGTTTACATTCTTTTCTGCAAACCAGCGAAAAGAATGTCCGTCAGCAACTCCAAACTCCAGGTAGTTTATGGCAGCTTCAGTTAAGAATTCATTTTCTACAACCCATTTATACAAGTGAAATCTTTTTTTATAATCCCATTTGCAGGGGAAATCGTTATATGAGATTTTTTTATTCTTTTGTACCCACGAAGAAAGCTTAGTGATATAAAAAAGATTTAGAAAAAGCCCGGAGAAAAAATTAAAGAGCACGTGCAGCCGCAGGTAAACAAAAGCGATTTTGATATAGCGTATTATAAAAAGCTTCATTGATAGTTTTTTAAATGAGGATATTCTTTGCCGGGTTATAACTTTTTTACGATAAGGATATTTAGTAAATCAAACTAATTAAATTTTACTATCAAATAAAAAAATCCTTTTGCAATCATGCAAAAGGATTTTGAAACTTTTCAAAAGAGGGATGAAATTTAATAACCCATGTCACCCATTCCACCACCGCCCATTGGAGGCATTGATGGTTTATCTTTTTCAGGCCTGTCGGAAATGACACATTCAGTTGTAAGTAACATACCTGCAATTGATGCTGCATTTTCCAAAGCTATACGGGTAACTTTTGTAGGATCAATAACGCCTGCAGCCATAAGGTTTTCATAAACCTCGGTACGGGCGTTAAAACCAAAATCACCTTTACCTTCTTTTATTTTTTGAACAACAATACTACCTTCAATACCACTGTTAATTACGATCTGGCGTAAAGGCTCTTCAACAGCACGCTTCACTATTTGAATACC
>JBDUEG010000259.1:0-3426 GCA_040002575.1 Ginsengibacter sp. | reverse complement strand
GAGTATTGTCTAAGAAATACTGCGATGAAATGTAAAATTGATTACCTAAGGCGTTACTTCCCTTTAGTGAAAATAATTCAGGGTTAGGCCCATTGGCATTCACTTCGTAATACACTGAAATTTTATTATCAGATGTAATTTTTATGCCCTTGTTCTGCACAACATTTCCCGGCGCGCATTCAATATTAGTTAACCATGTTGTTAAATCAATCGATTGAGTTGAATTCGCCGCGATACTTATTGTTTGAGTTGGAAGACCTCCGTTTGCTGGTTGAGCAATCGTCACTACACATGGTTGCTGTAAAGATGAAATTCTTAAATGTATGGGCTGGTCATACGTATAATCTGAGGAAATATCCGGCGCGGCGAACCAAAACGCAGTATCAGTTTGGGCAAAAGCTAATATTTGAAAAAAGACAAATGATATAGATAAGATATATTTTTTCATAGAGCAGCATCATAATCGCATTATTCAAATGCGGTTTTTATAAATAGTTTTGGTTTAAATGATTTGCAAAATATGGATTATTCTTAGATGTAAGAATTAATCGAATTGATTATTCAATCAAAGGGAAGATACATACCACAAATTCTAAACGTAAAGAGAATTTATTTATTTGAAGCCATTGAAGTTTCTCCAAGAACCATCATTTCGGCAAGTCGATGAAATGATACTTCGGGAAGGAATCCAAGAGACTTTATCAAAGAGGCATCCGAGACAAGCATTTGATATTCTGCGGTAAAATCCGGTTTGCCAATTATATAATGAGTGAAATCTTTTCCAATAATATTAAAACATTCCTCCACCCATTGCCGGATTGAATAACCAATACCTGAACTTATATTCATCTCAAAAACTGCATCCTGCGAAACGAAACTCCACAGTGCCCTTACAATATCTCCCGCAAAAGCCCATTCTTTTATTACATCCAAATCCCCTACCTCAACCTTGGCGTTTTTGCCTTGTGAAACATTTCTTGCAGTAAGCGCAATTTTTTTTGACATATGTCTTTCAGTCCGTCTCGGGCTATCATGATTAAAAAAATACCCGACATACACTTTCAATCCTAAAGTACGGAAATACCTCGCAGCATATACAGATTGAATCCTGCTTATACAATATGGATCTCTTGCCTCAAAGGGATCTGTTTCTTTTATGGGCTTATTTTCATTTTTAAATTGTAACCCACTGCCGGAAATGAAAACCTTACTCTCAGGAGAATAACTTTTTACCGCTTCTAGTATATTTAATGTTCCCGTTGCTATTGTCGCATGATTTTCGAACATTGCATCATGTCGGGTAGTAGAGTTTGCCGCTAAATGAAAAATGTATTGAGGCTTAGCGTTTTTTATTAGTTCACCTACATCCTTATTATTGATTACATCAATTTTTACAAATCCGTTACTTCTTGAAACGCCAATCACTTCGAAATTTTTCCGATGTAATAGTTCGGTCAGATAGTATCCGTCCTGACCCGCTGCGCCAAAAATTAATGCTGTCATTATTTCTGCTTTCTGAATACAAATGTGGCGAATGTATATTGATATTTCCCCAAATAGTTAAAGTCAGGATGCGGGCAATCCCATTGTGGAGTGTCAACTAATTCAGAATTCTGTAAATAGGAAGGTAATCGGTTTTGCAAGTCATATTTTGTATAAAATCGTTCATCTACGGGAGGTTTGGGATCACCTGCCTTCCAGCCGTCTTTATAGTCACACGTGATAACGGCAAAACCGCCAGGTGCTAACAACCCTTCGATACATTCGATGAAAGACTTATCATCAGGATCGTGTTCGATAACGGATGTCGAGAAAATAATATCATAATAATTCTTTTTAGTTGATGGCTTTTCAAAATAATCTTGTAAAAAATAATTTATCATCGGATCAATTTCGTAAACCTCAAACTTCAATTTTCGCAAAGACATAGAAGCAGTATCCTCGTAACTCCCAACACTTAAAAGTTTTGGATTTTCATATTGGCTGGAAAAGTGGTAAACAGTATCAAAAACAAAAGCCTGTTGTACATTAGCCCTTTCTATCTTCTTTGCCATAGTTATAGGAACAAGCTTATGAAGGGCTTCAATTGTCGGCCTATACAACAACCTGGCATTATCGTCAAGAATACGATTCAAAACCTGTCCGTTAAGATCAACGGGTTTGTAAAAGAAATCATTGTTTCGTGACAGATCATCTTCGGAAGCAGCTTTTGTATTAGTTAGCCACGTAAACGATTCGTCGGGCAGCGAAAAAGCTTTGTTCCATATTGACCGTATCGTTTTTACAATTCCTCTTTTTTGAACAACGGGCTTTTCGATTTTGTCAAATATCACCTTCAAAATTCTGTTGTAGTTCCAGCAAAGATTTTCTTCATTCCAATCTTTAGAAAGTTCTTCCAGACAGTTAGTACCATTGTTTATAATCTTTTTTAAAGAAGATTTTTGAATGCTGACTGACGGACATTGATTCAAGATATGACGGAACATGGAAGACTGCGAAACAGCTATTGGCCGGTTAACTGCCAAAGCATTATCAACAGTACTTGATAAACCTCTTCCGCCTGTGTCTTCATATAGAAATGCATTTATAGAGTTGGAAGCAAGAAAATCAAGAAGCGCTTCATCATTCAAAAATTTGTGCGAAACTTCGATCGTAATATTTTCGTTATTAATAATAGCCCGACAATTGTCTGCAATTTTAGTGGCGTTTAAACCATTTGGATCTCCGAAATCCGCTGAAGGAATATTCAGTCGAATAACTGCTTCTGTAAATTCTTCCTGCACCTTAGCAACTAACTTTTCAAACCCTTTATTTGGCGTACCAAATCCAAAACTGCCAATGGTTGGAATCTCCGGAGTCGGAAGCAAATTTTTATATTTGGGGATAAGCCTGCCAGTTTTAAAAACCAATGGATTTTTTAAAAATAAGGTTGGATCTGGGGCAATGTAAAAATCAAAAAGAGAATTTAATTTTTTTTGAGACTGCCCAATGACTAATTTATTGCCATAACCTGTAGCATTATCCGCCACTTCCTGTGTGATCTCGTGGATGATTCCGATTTGAGGATAATTTTTTCCAGCAATATTGTTCCGATAAATCCCTTTCGAAATTTTGGTAGCGAGCCATGGCATTACGGAAGGATGGTAGTTGTAAATTACAGCATCAGGCTTGTGAAAATCTAATTGCTTTTCAAGATCTTTAATTGAATCACTCTCAATTTTTATGAATCTATATTGTTCAGACTGCAAAATTGCATTAAAAACATTTTTACCAAATTCATAGACACCGCATTGCTTTGGTTTATGTGTTACAAATACAATACTTTTCCTCATACCTCCTTTTTATAAATCTCCACCTCTGGTACCGGAAAAATAAAACCAGTTCCTTTTTCTATTGACTCTTTTTCACGCTTTAAAAATTCTTCTT
>JBDUEG010000258.1:0-3440 GCA_040002575.1 Ginsengibacter sp. | reverse complement strand
CGGCTTAGCGTATTGTTCGGTTCTATCATTTTATATTCTCTTGCAAATATTGCCAATGGTTTTGTACATACCGTACCACAATATGCTATGGCACGGTTTATTGCCGGCATAGGACTCGCAGGTGAATTGGGAGCCGGCATTACATTAGTTTCAGAGCTTCTTCCAAAAGAAAAAAGAGGTATTGGTACTTCACTCGTAGCAGGCATCGGGCTAACGGGTGCGGTTGTGGCATTTTTTATTTCGCAGGAATATGACTGGAGAACGTGCTATTTTATAGGAGGGGGTTTAGGCATCCTTCTTCTTTTTATGCGCATAAGTATTTTTGAATCGGGTATGTATAAATCCCTGGAAAAAAATATTTCAAAAGGAAATTTTTTAATGTTCTTCAACAATGCAAAGCGATTTAAAAAATATCTATTCAGTATTTTATTAGGGCTTCCTACGTGGTATGTAATTGGTATTCTCATTGCATTTTCTAACAGGTTTGCAAAGAATTTTGGAATCACAGAAGACATCAATCCCGGTAAAGCTACTATGTATGCCTACATTGCCATTTCTATTGGTGATGTGCTTGCAGGCTTGCTCAGTCAGCTTTTGAAAAGCAGGAAGAAAACATTGTATATTTTTTATGCGATAACAGTCATTATGGTTGCATTGTATTTCTCGCAAACAGAAAGAAGCAGTGCAGCAAATCTATATTGGATTGCTGCCGGACTCGGCTTTGCCACAGGTTTCTGGGCGATATTTGTAACGATGGGAGCTGAGCAATTCGGAACAAATTTACGGGCTACCGCTGCTACCACAATACCGAATATGGTTCGTGGCTCTTTACCGTTAATGCTTTTATTGTTTAATGGACTTCAAAATTATTTTACCTACACCTTCAGTGGATTGTTAACCGGTATAATAATTATGATCATTACAATTATTGCTGCCGTAAATACAGAGGAGACTTTTCACAAAGAACTAAACTATATAGAGAGTTAGCCTCCCTGCCCTCCAGGGGAGGGTTCTAAGGCAAACACTTTAATTGAAAAGTTAATTGCTTATTCTTATCAAGACTAATTTTTAATTCGCGTAATTCGTGACAAAAATTCGTGTTTAAAAAATAATTCGTTTTATAAATGAAATTCCTCATCATCCGCTTTTCTTCAATCGGTGACATCGTCCTCACTACGCCGGTAATCCGTTGCCTGAAAAAAAAATATCCTGATTGCGAAATTCATTATCTCACGAAGAAAACCTTTGCAGGAATAGTGGAATCAAATCCGCATGTGAAGAAAGTGCATTGTCTTACAAATAATCTTAAGGAAACGATTGAACAAATAAGACTTGAAAATTTTGATCATATCATTGATCTCCATCACAACATCAGGACATTAACTATTAAAAGGGCCTTTAAAAAAATCCCTTTTCATTCTTTTAATAAACTGAACACGCAAAAATGGATTTATACAAATTTTAAAATCAACCTAATGCCACATAAGCATATTGTGGACAGGTACATGGAAGCGTTGGCTTCATTGGGTGTCGTAAATGATGGAGCAGGGTTGGAATATTTTATACCGGAAAATGATTTAGTAAAGGACGATGACATTCCTTTTTCTCATTCGCAGGGATATGTAGCTATAGCAATAGGTGCCGCTCACAGCACTAAGAAGTTGCCTGTAGAAAAATTAAAGGAGTTGTGTAACATGATAGAGTATCCCATTATCTTAATGGGAGGTAATGAAGATTTTTATTCCGGCCTGGAGATTTCAAAGCTTGATCCCGTAAGAATTTATAATGCCTGCGGTAAATTTAAACTGAACGAATCGGCTGACCTGCTGAGACGCTCGAAAATGGTTATTAGTCATGATACAGGGCTTATGCATATTGCGGCAGCGTTCAAAAAAAACATTCTTTCGGTTTGGGGAAATACAGTTCCTTCTTTTGGAATGTATCCTTATCAAACTCTTTATGAAACCTTCCAGGTAAATAAGCTATGGTGCAGGCCATGTAGTAAAATCGGTTATGATAAATGCCCGCTCGGACATTTCAAATGCATGCGCAATCAATCAGTAAGTGCGATGGCTGCCAGTGTTCATGCATTTGTAAAACCCCTAACCTCTAAAAGGGAATGAGGACTTTCCGTGGTTATATGTATTCCCCTTTAGGGGTTAGGGGTATTTAACTTTTTATATTAAATCCTCTTCGCATTTTTGCATGATATTTATCTTGATGAAACGATATATTTTTTTAACAGTTTTTATTGCTACATCTAGCTTATGCTTTTCTCAAAAAGTAATTGTGGATGCTTCCATTGTAAATAAAAAAGCAAACGCCAACAGCGATACCATCTATTACGATTTCAACCGGCCACTTACCTGGAACGATTTCAAAGGAAAGCCCAATCCAAATCATCCTGGTGGGGCAGTTACTGCCTCCGGGTTTGCGTTTAATTCACAGATGAATTCCGATGGCAGAACAATGTATCTGAAAATACAGATTTATACTTTTTTTGGTAAAAGTGATTCCTGGAAAAAGCCACAGATAGGTTCTGATTATCATTTACTTCATGAGCAGCACCATTTTGATATCACCAGATTGGGAGCTGAAGCATTAGTAGATGCTATTTCAAAAGCAGATTTTACAAAAGAAAATTATAACTCACTACTCACTTCTTTGTTTGATAAAGCCAATAGAGAAAATTCAAATTTGCAGCAACAATACGACAGAGAAACTGTGCACAGTATTGATACTGCAAAGCAACAGGAGTGGAACAATAAGATCGCTGATGAAGTAACAAAGCTGAAAGAAAATACTGTCGATAAGTTGTAACCTACTCTTTTAAATTCACCATTAAGATGGGGATTTTCAGTTCGTGTCTTACAGTATTTACAGTTTCGCCAAAGATCAAATCTTTAATTCCGGTATGTCCGTGAGCACCAACGACCAGCATATCAGCTTTGCTATCCTTTACAAATTTTACTATTTCTTTTGCCCGGTTTCTAAACCCGAGTTTGCCTTCGGCTTCATACCCTTTTTTCTTTAGCTGATCTACAAAAAAGGTAAGCTTCTCCAAATCTTTTTCTGTTTCATAGTCATTTGTTTCCTTTCCTAATAATATGGCGGTTGCGCTTTCTACAATATGTATCAGCAAAAATTGTGTATCGTGTTTTGCTTGTCCCAGCGCAGAAGCCAGCAGCTTTGTATCGTTCTCACTAAAATCAAGGGCAACGGCTATCTTCTTATAAACCGGAATCTCAAGAGATATGGACTCCGCTAAATCAGGGTGCATTTGTATAGAAGCAGATTTTTTTCTTTTGCCGAGCAAAGGAAAAATAAATGAGTAAATCAAAAGTGATGCAAATAAAACGCCACCGAGAATAATGCTTAGTTTACCTATTATGCTATCTGATGTCTCAAAGTATTTGTTGGCTTCATCAATTACAAGCTTC
>JBDUEG010000257.1:0-3524 GCA_040002575.1 Ginsengibacter sp. | reverse complement strand
ATTCTGTTACATGAAATTTTTGAATGGCCATATTCTGAAAACATCTCCTTTTTTAAAATCATTTGTTCCCAAAGGTAGTTCCATAAACGCATCGGTTTGCAGTAAATTAGCAAAGTCGCCGGAGCCGTTTCCTTCCAAAGGGGTTGCTGATAATTCACCGCTTTCATTGATCACCAGCTTCACCTGGAGAAAATATTGTAAGTCTGCATTGAAAGCAAAATCTTCATTTAAAACGGCATAGCTCGTATTCATTTCAATTTTCAAAGATTTTTTCAGCCACGGCAAAAAATAACGTTGAAAACAAATAAAGGTTGACACAGGATTTCCGGGAAGCGCAAATATGAGCGTTCCTTTTTCATGCGTTCCAAACCAAAAAGGTTTTCCCGGCCGCTGACGGACTTTATGAAATAGTTTTTTAACCTGCAACTTTTCCAGCGTGGCAGGTATGTAATCATATTTGCCCATGGAAACGCCTCCACTTAAAATTATTACGTCGTACTCATAAATACATGACCTTAGCTCTTTTTCAATTATGTCGGGATCGTCAGGCAGATGCAGCATTTTTGCGTTTAACATATATTGTTTCAGTGCAGCCTGCATCGTGTAATCGTTAGATCTTCTGATTTGAAAGGGAGTCGGAGTTTCAGAAACATCAACTAATTCGTTCCCCGTAGAAACGATCACAATCTTTGGTAATTTTCTTACCAGTAGGTTCGTTTTTCCAACAGTTGCGGCAATTGTAAGTATTGTTGGTGTAATAAACTGGTTGGATTCAACCAAAGCTTCGGACTGCTTTTTATCCTTTCCCTTTAAGTGGATATTCTGGCCTGGACTTATTGTTTCAACTTTAATTATTGCAAGGCCGCCTTTTATTTCAATTTGTTCATAAGGAACAACAGTATCAGTTGTGGCAGGCAACACTGCGCCCGTCATAATTTCAATACATTCATCATTGTCATTTATGTCTATTGGTTGTTCTCCGGCAGACTGTGTGGCTTTCACCCGGAAGGAACGGTTCCCTTTTTTAAATGCCTCATATCGGATTGCGATCCCATCCATCGTTACCCGGTTGAAAGGTGGCAAATCCCTGTCTGCGCAAATATTTTCTGCAAGCACTCTTCCCATACTGTTATCAAAAGAAACAGTTTCGGACCCATAGTCTCTGAGTTGCTCCAGAATAATTTTTTCCGCTTCCTCAACTTTTATCATTAACTCATTTTATAAATAACTCGTATTACTACCTCTTCGAATTACTCAGACTGGCTCACTTGTTTTCTTTCCACTGATAACTTTCGTCCTCAAAATATTCTTTACCCCATATAGGCAATTCCTTTTTTATTCTTTCTACAGTTTCTTCACAGGCATCAATTGCTGCCTTTCGGTGCGCTGATGAGGTGAATACAAAAATGCAAATTTCGCCTGCAGAAACAGTACCGATGCTGTGATGCACGTGCATGCATGTAAGCGGATATTTTTTAAATATATCTTCACGCACCTGGTGCATTTTTTCCAAAGCCATTTGCTCATAAGAAGTATATTCAATAGCCGCTACTTTTTTGCCTTCTTTTTCATCCGCACGAACCTGGCCTAAAAAAATACTATGGCCACCGATGGCAGTTTGGGACTTATGCTTTTCAATACTCTCAGCTATGAACGAAGATGGGATTGCGCCCTTGTAAAAGATACTTTTTATTTTATGTTCAGCCATAAATTCATTTGATGATGAATGGGATTGTAAAATTATCACTTTAAGAGCAGCCGTCAGCACCGAAGGTCGGACGGCGGGTGGTTAATGAATTCGGTATTAAAAGTCTTAAACTTGTTTGTAAAAATAATAGCCGGTCTGACCTTCGGTGCCGACCTCGATAAAAATTCTTAATTTTCTATTTATGAATATTGTTTCAGATGAGACATATCACATCTATAACCAGGGCA
The DNA here is from genome assembly GCA_040002575.1 of Ginsengibacter sp. Lineage (GTDB taxonomy): Bacteria > Bacteroidota > Bacteroidia > Chitinophagales > Chitinophagaceae > Ginsengibacter. The sequence continues at coordinate 1,589 of JBDUEG010000257.1, read as the reverse complement.
ACAACAGAGAAACTCTTTTTATAAAGCACGTAGATTATATAAAATTCTTACAACTTTTCAGAAGATTCGTTTCCCCCTATTGTAAAGTGTTGGCCTATTGCCTGATGCCAAATCATTTTCATTTCCTGATCCACACGACAAAAGATTCCGAAGAGATGAAAAGGGTTGGAAATATCGACGTTTGCCAGCTCTCTAATGGTTTTCGATTGCTGCAAAGTAATTACGCAGCTTCTTTTAATAAAGAAAATAAGAGAACCGGGTCTTTGTTTCGTCAAAAGACTAAAGCTAAAGCAATGATCGAGGGCGACAAGAATTATAGCTTTTTTGCATTTCAATATATACATCAAAATCCTCTAAGGGCCGGGTTGGTTGATAAAATGGAAGATTGGCTCTACTCTTCATTTGCTGACTATATGCAATTACGAAAGGGTACGTTATGTGATCAGAAACTTGCTTTTGACCTTATTGGTTTTGACATGAAAAATTTTGCGGAAGAGTCTAATCGGGAAATTAGAAATGAGTTGGTTTCAAAAATTTTCGCATAGAAAGCTTAGCCGTCAGCAACGAAGGTCGGACGGCGGGAGTAAAATGTATAAAGCGTCTTAACTTCTAATTTTTTTTCTAACAGAGATAATCTAATTTGAGGTTCATAGACCAATATCGAAAGCCGGTCTGACAGAGGTGACGAAGGGGGTATAATCCGCGGTGGTAAAGCTGTTATAGCCTACGGTTTAAGGTCGGTCTGACCTGCGGTGCCGACCTAACTCACTCGTTTTCCCTTCAACAACTTATTTACCGCGTCGCTAAAGGAACCGGCACGGGTAATTTCTCCGGCGTTTACAAAATATATTTCATCGGCATTTTCAATAGTATTCAATCGATGTGCTATTATGATTCGGGTAGTGGTTTTCGGTAATTTGTTTAATATCTCTTCCAACAATTGCTCGGTCATTGTATCAATATTGGCGGTTGCCTCGTCAAGAATCAGTAAATCCGGATTGCGTAAAACTGCACGTACGAAAGCAATAATTTGCTTTTGTCCAAGACTTATATTATCTCCTCCCGATGACACTTTCGTCTGCAAACCATTTTCAAAAAAGGTAAATAAATTTTGCAGGCCGGCATCTTTTATTAGCTGCTCAGATTGTTCATCTGAATAATTCTTGTATTGATTATTACCATACAGAATATTATCTTTTATGGTTCCGGTAAATAGAAAAGGCTCCTGTAAAATAAACCCAATCTTTTGCGCCCGCTCTTCTGCTGAGTAAGTGCGTATATCTTTTCCATCAAACAATATCGTTCCTTTGGATGGATCGTACAACCGTGATATAAGAGATGCCGTGGTAGTTTTACCGCCGCCAGTAGGCCCAACAAATGCATAGGTTTTACCTCTCTCTAACTTGAGGGAAACATTATGCAATATCTCTTTATCAACTTCATAACTAAAATGCACATTCCTGAATTCTATCAAGGCATCCGATTGTGCTGAAGTAACCTGTCCGAAGATTTTAATGTCTGAGTCTAGTGACAGGATTTTTGTTATTCTGTCCCAACCTGCCATTGCTACCTGGAAGGTTGTCCATAAA
>JBDUEG010000256.1:0-3586 GCA_040002575.1 Ginsengibacter sp. | reverse complement strand
AACGATTTTACTAAAACATTTGAGGTAGAACAATCACCGTCCGAAATTTTTGAAGAAATTAAAAATGTCCGCAGTTGGTGGTCAGGGTTATATGGAGAAGAGTTTGAAGGCAGTTCAGAAAAGCCCGGCGATGAATTTACATTTAGCGCAGGCGGTGGTGTGCACTACTCAAAGCAAAAACTAACAGAACTAATTCCAAATAAAAAAATTGTTTGGTTGGTGACTGATAGTAAACTGAACTTTCTTGAAAAGCCAAATGAATGGACCGGAACAAAAATTTGTTTTGATATTTCGAAAAAAGGAGACAAGACAGAAGTCCGTTTCACCCACGTTGGTTTAGTTCCCAAAATTGAATGCTATAACGGCTGTTCAAGTGCCTGGAGCCAGTACCTGCAGCAATTTCTATCACCATTGATTGCTAAAGCTAAAGGGTAAAAAGACGAGCATTTATTATGATATAAATTTCCTTTCCCACGGGCTTTTCAGTTTAAACCCTGGCCGGAAATTATAATTTCGAGATCATGCTTCCTTATTTATTCTTTCTTAATTCCTTGAGAGAATAAAAAGTATCTCTCCAATAAATACCGCCATTGTACAAATTGCTAATAGTAGCCTTAATTATAATATACACCATTATACAGCCAGCATAGATACTTAGAAATGCATACCACCATTTGCCGTTTGAGCCAGACATATTTCCATAAAGTATTAGCTGGAAGATGAACATGCAAATCACTAATATCCTTGCCGTATTATTTCCAAATATCAATACTAGCGGAATGGGCAATACGAAAAACAAAAGTGTGCCTAAAGCTCCGCCGGCTGCTAGGAAAATATTGTAACGAAACCCTGAGAAAATGTTTTTCATTAAGCCATTAATAAATTCTTTCACGCTCTTGTACCATTCAACTTGTATTTCTTTCCTGCCATAAAGAACATCGGCATTGCCTCCCGCAGCTTTAATGGAGGCTGCAAGTTTTAAATCATCATCAGGCCTCATCGCTATTGCCTTGTGTGTTCCGGCAAGTTCATACATCTCTCTTTTTACCAAATTAAAAGCACCTACACCCATGGAGGCTTTCGACGTTTTTATTTTTGCTGCCCATGGCCTTTGCAAAGCGGTAAGCATAATTACAAACGTCATGATAACACTGTTTAACCTTGACGACGGCGAGATAATGCCAGGCAAAATAGTCAGGTGATCAAGATTATTTTTTAGGCAATGATGTATGGCTTTCTTCAACACGTCTTTATGGTACACAACATCCGCATCTGTAAAGAGCATATAATCTTCGTGCGAAGATGTACTGCCGGTATATAGCGCATGATTTTTACCCAGCCAGCCGGGCGGAAGTGTTTCAATATTTATAACGGACAGGTGTTTGTATTGTACCTGCAGTTCTGAAAGTATGTTGCCGGTGTTATCAGTTGATCTATCATTAATCACTAACACTTTATAATTACTATACCTGAGGTTGCAAACGCTTATCAACGCTTCCCTCAGAGCATACTCTTCGTTTCTTACCGCGATAATTATTACCAACGATGGCTCTTTTATATCCTGCGTAATTTCGATGGATGACAAGAGTTTTATTTTGCGCCCGTTAATAATTAAGTAGAACGCAAGAAAACACCAGTAGAGAAAAACAAGAATTGAATAGATGGTCAACAACATAATGGGCTACAATTTAGTTGTTTCCATTTCATTCTCCCGCTGGTTGGTTCAAAGGATTCCCCTGGAGAAGGCAAGGCAGGCGTTACAATATACCCGCATTATTTAAGTCTGCATTATAATAACAAAAAATATTAATAAGTCACCCTTTTATTTCTCTCTCATTATTTTCATCTTACGAAATTCTTCTAATAAAGAATCTTATTAACTTAGACTATGCTTACACCAACAGAGACAAAACAATTGGCGCTATCATTGGAAGGAACCGGTGAACAACCGCATTTCAACAGAACTGCTTTCACTGTAAAGAAGAAAATTTTTGCAACCCTTTCTGCAAAAGACAAAACGCTTAATTTAAAATTTACACCGCAGGTTCAGTTCATTTTTTGCCCGCCACAAAGCGATGTGATCTTTCCTATCCCCAACGGGTGGGGACGACAAGGATGGACAACCATCAACCTTGATAAGGCTAATAAGAAGCTGGTAAAATCTGCTTTGGAAGAAGCTTATAAACTACGAAAAGAGAAATGAATTTTCCTGGTGCAAGCTTATTCGCCTCTCATTTTGCGTTACCAATACTTCTCGTAAAGAGGGGACAGGTGATGGGCCGTAATAAAGATATTTGTACTTTTAATTTATGGGCAGAAAGTATAAATTTCCTGATCCCGATAAACTTTATTTTATTTTCTTTTGCCAGTGTTTCCCGGGTAAGTATTTCTGTAAGAAAAGAATATCTTCAGTTGCTATGAGACAATTCATATTCATTTTATTCACACTCACCTGTTTCGTTGCGAAGGCACAAACGGATACATCAGCACCTGTTAAAGTTATTTTTTTTGACGACTTTAATAATAATAAAAACAACTGGACTGTTGCCGGTAATAAACGTGAAAGCGCAAAGATTGACAGCGGATTTTATTATTTAACTGCGACCGGCCATGCGTATGGAGAAACACAGGAAATAAAAATTGATACCCGCAAAGATTTTGAAATAGAAACAAGAATAAAAATTCTTAGCGGTGAAGCCGATCATAAAAATTATTACAACATGCTTTTCTGGGGCCGTGAAGGAATGGATGGCTATTACTTTACATTCGCTAAAGATGGTTTTGCTTCGGTGGAGATTTGCGACGGTAAAAATCAGAGTGATTGCATGACAAAGAATGGCTCGTTACAAAAAGCTATACTCAGTCCTGATGATTTTAATATTTACACTATCAGGAAAACAAGCAAGACCTATTCTTTTTTCATCAACGGAAAGCAATTTTACGAAATGCCTTTTACTTCTTTCTTTGGTAATTTAATTGGCTTTGGCGCCGGCAGAAAAATAACTTTAGCAATTGATTATTTAAAAGTTATTTACTTGTAAGATAGTAATCATTAACCACTGGCTTGATAGATACGCCTTTTGAAAAGGTGTAATCTCTGGGAAGAAAGATCTCAACCTTGGCACACGAGTGCTACATAGACCAAGCCGGGCTTTCTTACCGTTAGACGGAACAAATTTTTAAAATATTTATCCGGCAGGAGAGATGAAGTAAGTCGGATAGCGATCATTTTGTTTTAGCTTAATACTCAATCTGTAAGCTTATAAGTTTTGAAAGAAGGGTACAAAATATTGATAGTACTTTTATGCACCGGGTTTTCACAGAACTATTAGATTATATATTTTTTATGCCGGGAGACTTTGCCCTGATGAAAATTAAATAAAATTACAACCGGACCATAAACAGGTAATTAGTATGGAGCCAAAAAATAATGATCTGTTCTATTCAAGGTTACCGGTGAATGAAATTCCGCTTAGCGAACTTTTGATGGAGGAGCATCTTTTTTATAAGATACCCGTCAACTGGCATGTTGTAATCACCGATGTAAAAAATTCTACTGAGGCAATACGGGCAGGGCTACATGAAA
>JBDUEG010000255.1:0-3602 GCA_040002575.1 Ginsengibacter sp. | reverse complement strand
GCTGTGGAAGCTTTTGCAGAGCTCTGCCTAGCCACTCGGCCACAGGACCTTTTTTTGCCCCAAATGGGTTCATTCGAAAGCGGACAAAAGTAACGAAAATATTTTTTAGAAAGTTTTGTTTACAATGTGCGACATTCGATGTTCTTGTTAAGAATCTTTCGTTTAAGATGGTCTTCAAATTCAAAGAATGCCTTTCAGATTTTATCTTTTAATGGAATAACATGCAGCACATAGCTGAATCGGAACTTATCATAAATAACAGGGGAGCTATTTATCATCTTGACGCAAAACCTGAAGAAATTGCATTGAATATAATTACAGTGGGTGATCCTTCAAGGGTGAAGGAGGTCAGTAAATATTTTGATAGTGTAGAACTGGAAAGGCATCATCGTGAATTCGTAACACACACCGGCTACCTTGGAAAGAAAAGAATCTCTGTCGTGAGTACTGGAATAGGAACCGATAACATTGACATCGTTTTGAATGAACTTGATGCTCTCGTGAATATCGATTTTACCACCCGGACAATCAAAAAAGAAATCAGGCAGTTGAATATTATCCGAATCGGAACTTCGGGATCATTGCAGGCAAATATTCCCGTTGACAGTTTTGTAGCCAGTACTCACGCTATCGGTATTGATAACTTAATGAATTTTTATTTGCAGGAAAATAATGAAGAAGAAAAGCAATTATTGCATTCCTTTGTCACCCAAACACAATTACACGGCAGGTTTAGCCAGCCTTACATTGCAGGCGCATCTATGTCTTTAATAAAGAATTTTGTTGACGGATTTTTTCAGGGTATTACTGTTACATGTCCCGGCTTTTACGGCCCCCAGGGCAGAGTTTTACGACTTGGCATAACCAATCCACAGTTAAATGATCGCTTTACAGAGTTCGAATTTGGCGCTCATAAAATTGTAAATTTTGAAATGGAAACTGCCGGCATCTATGGGCTCGGAAGGGCTTTGCATCATAACTGCCTTTCGTTAAGTGCAATTGTGGCAAATCGTATACATAAAAATTTCAGCGCCGACGGTAATGCTGCCGTTGATAAATTGATTAAAAAGACTCTTGCAATAATTTCTGAAACGCTTTAATATGAAAATCGACTTTTATAAATACCAGGGAACAGGCAACGACTTTGTTTTACTGGATAACCGGCAAGGACTTTACGACGATATTACACCGAAGCAGGTTAATCTTGTATGCAATAGAAATTTTGGAATAGGTGCCGACGGGCTTATGTTGCTTAACAACAAAGCCGGTCTCGATTTTGAAATGAAATATTTCAACAGCGATGGAAAAGAAGGTTCTTTATGTGGCAATGGAGCAAGATGTATTGTGAAGTTTGCTTCTATGCTTGGTATAAAAAAGTCGACCTATCATTTTTCAGCAGCTGATGGAATGCATGAAGCAGAAATTGATTTAGATGGAGAGATCAGGTTAAAGATGAAAAATGTGGATGGCGTAGAAATTTTTTTAAATCATTTTATATTAGATACAGGGTCGCCTCACTTTGTGAAGCCTACCGGCGATGTGATGAAAATAGATGTGGTAGGGGAAGGACGTGCGATACGCAATAGTAAGGAGTTTGCGGAGGAAGGTATTAATGTAAATTTTGTGGAAACCCTCGATGAGGATAAAATTTATGTACGTACTTATGAGCGTGGAGTGGAAAACGAAACGCTTAGTTGTGGCACCGGTGTTACTGCTGCGGCGCTTATTTCCGCACACAACGATAATGGATTTAACCGCGTGGAAGTAAGGACTACAGGGGGCAGGCTTAGTGTTGAATTCGAAAAATTGAGCGATAGCCGTTTTATAAATATTTGGCTGAGCGGCCCCGCAGAAATGGTATACAAAGGGGAGATAAACCTAAAAAACTAAGCTGTGTTTAATATTCGTGTTTATGGACTCCTGATTAATGAGGATAAAAAAGTTTTAGTAAGTGACGAATTTATTCGAGGAAAGTATTACACTAAATTTCCAGGTGGCGGACTTGATTTAGGCGAAGGAACAAGGGATTGTCTAAAGCGCGAGTTTAAAGAAGAAATGGATCTTAATGTGGAAGTCCTTGATCATATATATACTACCGATTTTTTTCAGATGAGTGCGTTTAATCCGGAAGACCAAATAATTTCTATCTATTATTTTGTAAAAGCACTTGAAGAAATTAAAGTACCCCTTCGCGACAAGGAATTTGATTTTGATGAAGCGCAACTAAAGATCTATAAAGAAAAAAATGAAATTGAAACATTCCGTTTTATTAATTGGAATAATTTTTCTGCTGAGAGCGTAACATTGCCAATTGATAAGGTCGTTGCGTCAATGCTTAAAGAAAACTGGTAACATATTTTAAATTTGACTGAGCTTTTATTTTAAAATCTTATGAGTAAATCATTATTAATTCAATGGTTCATTTTACTAAACTGTTTTACATCATACTCTCAAAATCGAACTGAAGATTTTGAAATAGCCTTGCCTGAGCAAAAAGTTCAAAATAGTCTTTATAATAAAATAAGTTTTCTTGATTCAAGAGATGACACAACTTACATGGGAATAGTGCAACTTGGCGCATTTAATAAAAAAGCAAAAGTAATTTCAAAAATTCCTCTTGAAGCACAGTTGAGAAAAGTGATGAGTTCTCTTACAGATTCTACTGGAAAAAATGGTGAGCTTCTCTTTCAATTAAGGCAATTCAATTTTGCTGAAATAACAGGAGCTGTAAACGAAAAGGGCTATTGCTATTTAAAAGCTGCATTATATTCAAAAACAAGAGACCAATATCAAAGCATTAGTTCAATAGATACAGTAATTCTTATAAAGTCAATGGATGTAACAAGAGCCTTATTTAGAAATGGAAGTAAAGTAATAAGCAATTTTATTGAAACTAACCTTTTGCATGAACCGGGAAGTTTAAATTATTACAGTTATAATGATGTAGTAAATATGGATAGCATAGAAAAACGGAGCATTGCTGTTTATAATATTTCGAAGTTTTCTGATGGTTTATATAATACGTATACATCATTTAAAAATCAAACTTCGGACGCAGAAATATCTGTTAACATGAAAGACGAAAAAATATTTTCTGTAAAAGCTTTGGATAAGATGGGCAAAGCCGTGAAAGTAAAAGCAAAAGATATTTATGCTATCGTTTATAACGGTCAACCATTTATTGCGACTGAATATGGATATTACCCGTTGCAGAAAATGAATGATGATTTCTTTTTTACAGGAAGGGCAAAGGTAACTGCTAAAACCGGCGACGTTATTGCTGCCAGTTTTTTCTTTGGGATCATAGGAGGCCTTATCGCATCAAATTCCGAAGCAATTTTTGAAATGAAAATAGATCATAGTAATGGGGGCTTTATTCGAATGAAAGAAATAAAAAACAGCAATTGATAAAAAAGTGCATTTTAAGTGTAGCACTTTTAAAAATCAACGTAGATAGCTCTCTAATCCCAAACTTTTTGCAAAAATATTAAATAGATAATTGAAGTTGTGGAATACGAATAATAGTATTGAGTAAGAGTTTCTTTAGCCCGCTACAGGAATATTTTCAAAATCCTTTCCTTGTCCCATGGCAGCCAGTTTCA
>JBDUEG010000254.1:0-3647 GCA_040002575.1 Ginsengibacter sp. | reverse complement strand
CTTCCTTTACAAACGCTGATGGAAGATCATTATAAAATTCCTGTGCATATTGAGAACGATGCAAATTGTTTTGCATTGGGTGAGTTTTATTTTGGAAAAGGAAGAGGCTGCAATTCTATGATTGGCCTCACTATCGGCACCGGGCTTGGTTCAGGAATTATCATCAATAAAAAATTGCATGCCGGCAGTAATGGCGGCGCCGGTGAATTTGGAATGGTTGATTACCTGGACAAGTGCTATGAATATTATGCCAGCGGGCAGTTCTTTGAAAATGTATATAACACTAAAGGTGAAGTGATTTTTAAAAATGCAAAACAAGGAGACCAGGAAGCCATAAAAATGTATGAAGAAATGGGAGATCACCTCGGTAAAGCAATTAAGACAATCCTGTTTTCCTTAGATGTTGAAATGATCATTCTTGGTGGCTCGGTAAGGCATGCGTATTCTTTTTTTGAAAAGGCAATGTGGAAGCAGATTAAAACATTTGCATTTACGAGAGCGTTAGAACATCTGAAAATTGAAGTGTCAACTTTGGAAAACGCTGGTGTGTTGGGAGCAGCCGGATTGTGTTATGATTTTGAAAAGCGATAGTGCGAAATTATATGTAAGGAAGGCCAGTTAAACAACGTCACTCTTTATTTCTTCTCCGGCCTTAAGATATAAGTGATTGGCTGAACTCTATAAGATTTAATTGGTTTGTTATACAAGATGCCATAGTTCCATTGCGGGCTGTTGGCAATAAGGGCCAGGGCATCATTGTCAACATTTTTATAGCCAGATGATTTTAATATTTTCGGTTTAAGAATATCCCCATTTTCATCTACAATAAATTGCACCTGTGCGCTTGCAGTGATAGTACTGTCTGCCTTTACAGTCAAGCCGGCTGTTGCATTTTTACTGATATAATTCATCCATGCCTTTGACCCACCCTTGAACTCCGCTTCCTTTTGAAATATGTAATTCTTTATTTTATTTCCGGATTCATCATACCCTTCTGTTACGCCTTCCTTTTTATTATCAGGCACATAATAATGAACCGCCAACTGATTGTTAGGGTAATAGTGATAAGAATATTTCACTTGTTTATCTTCAAAAAGGGATGAATCTTCTACTTGACCGTTTTTAAAATATAAAACCTGCGTACCAATAGCAAACTGCATTACGGTGTCAGGAAAGGTGGATCTACCTCTCATATTGGAAGTATTGATCCAGTAAGAAGTGGTGTTATAGTTACTTCCATCCTTTACAAAATCGGCATAAAACGCTGCCTTGTCCTTTGACGTTTCCATCCAGCTGGCATCATAGTACTTAGTTATTTTCAACTGAGCAGTTAAGCAAATGCTACTGACCATTGACAAAATGAAGAGAAATAATCGCATACTATTATGTTTGAATAAAATTAAGATTTTAATACCTGGCCAGTGCGGATCTAAAACTATTATTGTTCTAATCGTCCTGCCTTCTTCGTGAGCCAAATGAGTGTGCTATTCTAAACGAGTAGACATTAGTTGCAGCATCTCCAAAGTTATGTTCATAACGAAGCGAAAAATTAAACGGAATATTGCCAAGGTCAATCAAATAGCCGAAACCTATTCCGGCTGAAGGACCGGCGACCTTTTTGTCAACCCCTAAATATCCACCATTTGCATCATAATCTCCAATGCTGGAGGCACCGAAGGTGTATCCTGCATTCGGTTCAACATAAAACCCGGAGCCCGTTTGATTTAAGGTATACCGGTAGCCTACGAGAACGGGAATCAAGGCAAGGTCTTCATCGTATTGATTTTTAAAATATTGAAAGCCTCCTTCAAAAGTTATATAGTTGGCTTCTGAAACAGGTATGCTGAAATTGAGGAAACCACCAAAGCCGATAGCTGAAAAATCTTTTGTGGATGCGTGTGCTACCTCAATTTGAGCATTGCAAAAGCTAAAGGAAACGAGGAGGAAAGACAAGGCATAAAATTTCTTTTTGAAAAGCATAGTTTGGTTTTTTACATAAACGAAATACTTAAAAATATATTCTGTGATTACAAGCTTCATCAGTTGTAAGAAGGGTTTAGCATTGTTCAACCGCCCAATGTTATGAAATTTAAAAAGTTCGACCGCCATGCGGTCGCATGTTTATAGAGAAATATATACTATAACCATACGACTCTCAAGGAGTCGAATATAACTACCGCATAACTAATGACATTGCCACAACCGGCCCCCGACAATTTTGGGAATCTGGTATATTTAACTTTAATCTCCAAAGGTTTAAATGTATTTCCGAAGATATTACATAACGTGTAAGTTCTTACCTTCTATTTAAAAACAATCTTAACATAATTCAAAGCGATAATAACAAGGTGCAACGTATATTAAGTTTTAAATGTCAGAATAGAAATTTATTAGAATGAAAAAAATCATCACGCTGGCGTCTTTAGCTTTTTGTGTCCTTATCCTGGTTTGCTGCAAGAAACATTCTGAAGTATTCTCCAGTTCCATTGCAGGTTCGTGGGAACTGAGAAAAGTCACGGGTGGCTTTAGGGGAATCTATCCGGGAAATGATTATGCTCCGGGAAACGGGAACACCTGGATTATTTCAAATGCTACCTATCAAACCTACCACAATCATTCATTGATACATAGTGGAAGTTATTCACTGGGAAAAGATTTATCACCTGCAACCGGCCAGGTTACAGATTTTTTAATTCTTAACGCTAATGAAAAAATATACTTTGAAGTTCAGAACGATACAATGACATTGTATAGAGGTGAATTAGCTTATGATGGAACCATTGAAAAATATAAAAGAATCGAAGACAACCGCTAAGTAAAATTAGTAATAAGGCTCCAGCCTTGATGACATCAGTAATATCTTTAAATGCCTGTATTAAACTTTTATTATCAGGATCAGGACTTGAATTTAAAAAAGCCGTTTTGTGAAACCTTATCCAAGAATAGAAAACAGCCTGTCGACTAGCAGGCTAAAGCTCGACATACTGGCTTTGGAAGACTACGACTTTATATCTTCCCTTGTTAATACAATGGGCTGGATTGAATACATTGGAGATAGAAATGTGCATTCAAAAAACGATGCAATAGCATATATAAATAAGATATTAAGTACCGAAAATTTATTCTATTGGGTTGTTAGAATTAGCGAGACAAATACACCTATCGGCATAATATCTTTTCTCAAAAGAAGCTATCTTGAAAACTTTGATATTGGTTTTGCATTTCTGCCCGATCATAGTGGTAACGGTTTTGCATTTGAAGCAACAAAAGAAATCTTATTAATGATTTCTAAGAACGCTGAGTTTAAGCTCGTGCTTGCAACAACAATATCATCAAACGAAAAATCAATTAAACTACTTACAAAGCTTGGATTTAGTTTTGAGAAAGAGATACAAGTGGAAAATCAGAAACTTGCTATATATACCAATAAATTACTTCTTTAAAACAGTTGTAGTCCGGGTTTCATTTTTCAGCAATCGCAGGCAGTCAATACATTTAATCTTTTTGACTTGACAGCTTCAATAAAAATCCTCCTCCCGAAGCCATCTTAATATTCAATGGTTCGCCTTTTTTTAATACAAATTTTTTAATCGCATAGTCGGAAGGATACGTTTCTGCATTCACGCCATCAATACATAATTCAGCAT
>JBDUEG010000253.1:0-3679 GCA_040002575.1 Ginsengibacter sp. | reverse complement strand
GTGACTGGATAGTTTATTATTCATCAAAAGATAAATTTGAAAACGGAAAGCCGCTACAAAAATTTACGGCTGTCGGTCAAGTTATTGATGATGAAACTTATCAACCAAATACTCATTCCGAGTTTAAGCCTTACAGGCGGAATGTAAAATATAAGAAGCACAGGGAAGCGGACATTCGTCCCTTAATTGACAAACTTAGTTTTATAAAAAATAAAAAACGTTGGGGCTTTTATTTGATCAGCGGATTCAGGGAAATAGTAAAAGATGATTTTGATATCATCGAAGGTGCAATGAAACAAGGTAAACTCAAGACATAGTTTTGCAAAAGTTAAATAGAGTAAAAAAGGAAATTATTTATTTATGAAATTCTTATTCTTCTTTAAGGATAAGGAGTAAAAATTTAAAACAATGTGTTTAGCAATTCCCGGTAAAATACAATCCATAGAACTTCTTTACGGAGGTGCAGTTAAGATGGCGAAAGTCTCTTTCGGAGGTATTATTAAAGAAGCGTCGCTGGAAATGGTTCCCACGGCAGATGTTGGAGATTATGTGCTCGTGCATGTTGGCGTTGCCATTAGCAAGGTGAATGAAGAAGAAGCCAATAAAGTGTTTGGTTATTTAAAAGAAGCAGGGGAGCTTGACGAGTTGTATGATACTGAGCTCAGCTCCTCTCCCCAGAAGTTGTAAAGGATATGAAAACAATTCAAAAAATATTTTCACATATTCCTTGTTCCCCTTTCGGGATCGGGATGTAATCAACAACTATATGAAGTACGTATCAGAGTTTCGTTCACCTGAAATAGTGGACGCACTCTTAAAAGAAATAAAACGAACCGTGAAGGGAACATGGCACATCATGGAAGTGTGTGGAGGACAAACACATTCTCTCGTGAAAAATGGTTTGCTGAACATGCTTCCGGATAATGTACAAATGATACATGGCCCCGGTTGCCCTGTTTGTGTTACTCCCATAAGCCTGATCGACAAAGCTGTGCATCTTGCAATGGAGCACGATGTTATCCTCTGCTCTTTTGGTGACATGATTCGCGTGCCTGGCAGTGGCATGAGTTTGCTTGAAGCAAAATCAAAAGGTGGTGATGTGCGCATTTTATATTCACCACTGGAAGCAGTAAAAATTGCTAAAGAAAATCCCGCGAGGGAAGTTGTTTTTTTTGCGGTGGGTTTTGAAACTACGGCACCTGCAAATGCGCTTTCTGTTGTGCATGCACACAGAGAGGGCATAAAAAATTACTCCATCCTTACATCACATGTGTTGGTACCTCCGGCTATGGAAGCCATTATGAGTGATGATGATTGCAGGGTGGATGCTTTCCTGGCCGCGGGCCATGTATGCGCTATTATGGGCATCAGCGAATATTATCCTTTGGTAGAAAAATACCAGGTGCCAATTGTTGTTACCGGCTTTGAACCTGTTGATCTGCTTGAAGGCATTTTAATGACGGTTAAACAATTAGAATCCGGTGAATATAAACTGGAAAATCAATACACACGTGTGGTGGAGAGTGAAGGAAATAAAAATGCAATTGCTGTAGTTGATAAAATATTTGAAGTTACAAATCGTGAATGGAGGGGCATTGGCAATATTCCTTTCAGTGGCTATGCTGTAAAAAAAGATTATAGTGATTACGATGCTAATAAAAAGTTCAGCATAGCTATCACAGAAGCGCACGAAGATGTAACCTGCTTATCAGGGGATGTAATGAAAGGAAAAATCAAACCACATCAATGCCCGAATTTCGGAACGAAATGCACACCGCTGAAGCCATTGGGTGCGCCAATGGTAAGCAGCGAAGGAGCTTGTGCTGCCTATTATCATTACAATTTGACGACAGCTTAAAAGTAAATAGAACTATGAATTGTGAGGTGCAACGCAGCAGTAATAATTCATCTTTTTTTTATTCATAAATCATAACAATAATACATGACGCTCTCCTGCCCTCTTCCTAAACTTGACTTTGATACCATTAATCTTGGGCATGGCAGCGGTGGTACATTAACAAGTCAATTATTAGATAAAGGTGTTTTTAGCTTGTTGGGAAATGACTTACTCAATAAAAAACACGACGGAGCAATATTTAATTTATCGGGTAAGATAGCCATGAGTACAGATACTTATGTAGTAACACCCATCTTTTTCGAAGGCGGAAACATCGGCGATCTTGCGATTAACGGAACAGTAAACGACCTGGCCATGTGTGGTGCCTCCGCCAAATACTTATCACTTGGTTTTGTTCTTGAAGAGGGTTTACAAATGAAGGAGCTATGGGAAATATTATTAAGTATAAAAGCCGCATGCGAAGAAGCGGGAGTACAGGTAATAACAGGCGATACTAAAGTAGTTGAAAGAGGCAAGGGGGATAAGATTTTCGTGAACACAACAGGAATTGGAGAAGTGCATGCGAAAGCGAATATTGATATTAACAACATAAAGGCAGGTGACAAAATTATTTTAAGCGGGCCTTTGGCAAGGCACGGCATTACTATCATGAGTCATCGCCAGGGATTGCAATTTGAAACAACCATCAGCAGCGATACCCGTCCTTTAAAAAAAATAGTTTGGGAGTTGCTTAATGAATTTGGAGAGTCCATCCATCTTTTGCGTGACCCTACAAGAGGCGGATTGGCAACCGTCTTAAACGAGATAGCGCAGGATGCAAAACTGGGTATTGACATATCTCAAAAAGCCATTCCCGTTGAAGAAGAAGTGTATGGCGCCTGCGAAATGCTTGGCCTCGATCCATTATATGTTGCTAATGAAGGATTGTTTGTTGCAGTGGTTGATGCAACAATTGCTGATAAATTTTTAATGCAATTAAAGAAGTGGGAGCATGGCACTGCGGCAAGTATTATTGGCGAAGTAAGAACAGAACATATAAAACAGGTTTTAATGAAAAGTAATATCGGGGGAAGACGTGTGGTGAATATGCTTACAGGTGAGCAGTTGCCGCGGATTTGCTAAAGCAGTATTACCGATCGTGAAAAGAAGTACACAAGGTTCGTCATATAATATGACAATGCGGATATATCAAAAAGAAAATACACTAATGGCGTCTTCAAAAAAAAATAACGGTCGGGCCGAAGAACAAAAGCCGCAGAAAAGCCAGCGGATCATTTTACAACATACGGAAGAAGCAGCATTAACTCAACTGGAACGAAGCTTCAAAGGACTAACCTTATCAGGTATTTCAGCAGGTTTGGATATCGGCTTTTCGGTTCTGTTAATGACAGTTGCAGCAACTTCTTTTAATGACGTGTTTCCAAAACCTGTAGTAGATTTTATTGTTGCCAACATGTACCCGATCGGATTTATGTTTGTAGTGCTGGGAAGGTCGGAATTGTTTACCGAACACACGGCACTTGCTGTATTGCCCGTTTTGCAGGGGCTTTCTTCCATAAAAAAACTGCTGAGGCTTTGGTTAATTGTTTATTTCAGTAACATCCTGGGAGGGCTCATATTCGCCCTTATTCTTTCTTACTTTGCCGGCACCTTACATTTTATATCAAAGTTATCGCTGAATGGTATTTCAGATAAACTGATGTCTTACACTTCCTTTACCTTACTACTAAGTGCGGCACTTGCAGGATGGATGATGGGCCTGCTGGCGTGGCTTGTTGCGGCAGCAAGAGAAACTATCAGCCAGATTGTTATAATTTTTAT
>JBDUEG010000252.1:0-3711 GCA_040002575.1 Ginsengibacter sp. | reverse complement strand
CTTCGCAGATTTCAGGGTGAATGAAAGAGCTTTTCAATTGATGGAACAGGTAAGCGGAAGGTGCGGCCGCAAAGCCGAACGGGGACTTGTAATGATACAAGCATCAAAAATTAACCACCCTGTGTTACTATTTGTACAGCAGCATGATTATCAAAAATTTTATGACTACGAGATTGCCGCAAGAAAACAATTTTTTTATCCACCTTACAGCAGGCTAATTCGCATCACTTTAAAACATAAGATTAAAGAAGTTGTTGCTGAAGCTGCAGAAGTCCTGGGAATTTCTTTGAAAAAATATTTTGCAAATCTTATTGGCCCCGCTGCACCGGTTATTAATCGCGTTCGCAGCATGTATCTTATGGAGATATTGATAAAGCTTACTAAAGATGCCAGGCAAATTGATACACAAAAAAAAGTAATTAATAACACGATAGATTTGCTGAAATCAGAAAAAAAATTCCGCAGTGTCGTTGTTATTCCGGATGTTGATCCTGTTTAAATTTTTTGAAAATTAAGATTGAATAAAATCATTATAGAAACTGATAATGCAGCTTAAAGAAAATTTCTCCCTTAAAAAATATAATACCTTTAAGATTGATGCCTACGCAAAGTACTTTGCAGAGTTTTCTTCGGCCGATTCACTTTCTGACATTCTAACTGTTAAAAAGAATTCTAAAAAAATGATCCTTGGAGGAGGAAGCAATATTCTTTTTATAAAAAATTTTGATGGTCTCATTTTAAAAAATGCTATTCCGGGTATTGATGTCACAGGTGATGATGATGAACATGTCTATATAAAAGTAGGTGCAGGCGTGAACTGGCACGAATTCGTTATGTATTGCGTAAGCCGGAACATCGGAGGTGTTGAAAATCTTTCTTTGATTCCTGGCAACACAGGTGCTTCTCCCATGCAAAACATCGGCGCTTATGGTGTGGAAATAAAAGATGTTTTTCATGAACTTGAAGCGATGCACCTGGAAGAAAATAGCGTTCAAACATTTAAAAATGCTGATTGTAGGTTTGGCTATCGTGATAGTATTTTTAAGAAAAAGTATAAAGACCAGTTTGCAATTCTAAATGTAACATTCAGGCTTCAAAAAAAGCCAGCGTATAATATTTCTTACGGAGCTATTGAAGATGAACTAAAAAAGATGAATGTAGAAAATCTAAGTATTAAGGCTATTTCAGACGCTGTAATAAAGATTCGGAAATCGAAATTGCCAGACCCTGAACTGATTGGTAATGCCGGAAGTTTTTTCAAGAATCCGGAAGTCAGGGTCAATCAATTGCATCAGCTAACACAAATTGAACCCGGTATACCATCTTTTAAAATCAATGATGATGCATTTAAAATTCCTGCGGGCTGGCTTATTGAGCAATGTGGGTGGAAAGGTTATAAGAAAGGTGATGCAGGGTGTTACGATAAACAAGCGTTGGTGTTAGTAAACTATGGCAAAGCAACAGGAAAAGAAATATATAACTTAAGTGAGGAGATAAAAATTTCAGTAAAAGAGAAATTCGTTATTGCGCTGGAAACCGAAGTTAATATTATTTAAAAATTTTAATCTTTATAAATAATACCTATTTTGCGAATCAACTCAAACTAACTGTAATGAAAAAAGTTCAAATCTTATTTGCTTGTATTTTATTTTTTTCTTTTGCATCGTATGCTCAGCCTGCCAAAGCTGTTTATGCTGAAATTGGCGGACCCGGCCTTGCTTCGGCAAACTTTGACATGCGTTTTCAAAACAGTGAAGATGGTTTTGGTTTCCGTGCAGGTATCGGGGGATTTTCTTTATCAGATGGCATCAATAACGAACGTGTTGGCATAATTACCGTTCCTGTGGGATTAAATTACCTGTTGGGAAAAGATGAAAAGAATTACTTTGAAATCGGGGTAGGGTTTACATACATTAATGCAAATGCAAAAGACGAGTTTAATTCGGATAATTTTAGCTCAAGTTTTGGGAACCTGACTTTGGGATATCGTTTAGCGCCTGCTAAAGGTGGTTTTATGTTCAAAGCGCAAATCACTCCTGTTTTTGGTAAAGGCTTTTTTATTCCCTATTACGCAGGTCTTGGCTTCGGATATAAGTTTTAACATGCCGTGCCCAAGGGGCTGTTATTAGAAGCTATTTGCCTCGTAAGGCAATTGATTATAAAATCGTTTAAGCCATTATGTTACTGGCAATATTCATAAGAGAAATTCTATGTAGTAATTAAAAGCGGCTTATGCGAATTTCAATTTTACTTATAGCATTATTCTTGGCCTCTTTCAAAAGCATTTCTCAGAAAAAAGATTCGACTCGCTCCGCGAAAGTTTTATATGGTGAGGTGCTTTCAGTAAGTGGGCCAGTAGTGTTTACAGCAAACTTTGACATTAGGTTCAAACAAGAGAAAGGGCTTGGAGCTCATGCCGGCTTTGGATTATTGGGCAGTGGAGGAGCCGGTTCGATCTTAATTATCCCACTCGGCCTAAACTACCTGGCAGGAAAAGCGCCACATTATATTGAAGGAGGTTTAGGCACAACCATTCTTACAATTGCAAGCAATCAATACTTTTCAGGTGAAGCTATTGCTGTATTAGTTCCCTCTGCCGGCTATAGATATCAACCCTTAGCAAATGGTATATCTTTCCGCATTTTCGTTTCACCATGGGTAGTACTCCAGGGCGGTGTTATTTTCGCCGGTGGCTTAAGCCTTGGGTATAAGTTTTAAAATGCCTAATTCCTGGTTCCTTACTTATTTGAAATCTTCATCACTAAGTTCATCATCGCTAAAAGATTGAGTGCTCATATTGAGCATGCTTCCCATTAGATCTTTAAACTCAATTTTCCCCTCTACTACTTTTTTACTTATAATAGAATAGGTCGATAATCCATGTAAGACAAATTCCATAAGTAAGGCATTTTCTTTAGCATTAGAATTTGGAAAATGTTTTTTTACAATTCCGTATAACCCATCGACTTTATATAGCAATTGAATTTTGTCTTCATCCTTCAACCCTAAGAAAATATTTAAATGGTTGCCCCCGTCGAACCATTTAATAATCGCCCTGTATGGATTCTCTTCCGCAGCAGTATCCTTTGATCTTTTCTTTTTGTAAGTCTCCGGATTCGGAAAGTACTTTGCAAACTGGGTCCGTATTGCCTTTTCCATTAGGTTGTAAGCCACCTGGTAGGGCCCTTCCTGTTCGCCTTCATAAACAAGTTCTATCTTCCCCGTTATGGAAGGGATTATCCCGGTAAGGTCACTTATCCAAACCTGTGTGTCTTTTTCTTTATTCATTATCGCACGTCTCTCCGCAGCACTTACAGCGTTCTCATAGGCGGCAATAGTAAGCCTAGCAGATACGCCACTTTTCTTATCGACGTATTCGCTGCCCCGCGCTTCAAAAGATACCTGCTCTATAAGACGCTTAACAAGGTCGCTGATTTTTACTTTTTTCAACTGATCTTCATGAATGTCTGCCTCCTGCTCTGTAATTGATAAAGACGTTTCCACAGAATTTGGATAGTGAGTAAGTATCTGGCTTTCGATCCTGTCTTTGAGCGGAGTTACAATTGCACCCCGGTTCGTGTAGTCTTCAGGGTTAGCTGTAAATACGAACATAATATCAAGAGGTAATCTTAACTTGAATCCTCTTATTTGAAGATCGCCTTCTTCCAGTATATTAAATAAGGAAACCTGGATGCGTGCCTGCAAATCGGG
>JBDUEG010000251.1:0-3754 GCA_040002575.1 Ginsengibacter sp. | reverse complement strand
CCTTTTTTTGACCACCCATTTTTATTTGGGAGTGCAAAAGTAAGAGCCTTTATTTTCACCACCAAATAATTCTAAAACTTTTAAAATAAATGGAGCGTATTTTTTTGAGAAGAACTTTTGCTTTTTTAAAAAGCGGATTGCGAAGATACTATTGTAATGCCTTTCGTTCCAAAAATAATTGAAGATATTTTGCTAACATCTTTTAAAGTCCTACAGGAACGTTGACCTAGATTGAGTACTCATTGAAATCTTAAATATTATGGCAAGTTTAAATTATAAAACGGTAAGTAACCTCTACTAAAAAAAGTCCTCGCGGAGGTATGGAAAAGTTTGCTTTAGTACAGTCTTTTGCATTAATAATATCTCTAAATTTTTCCACAGAAATTTTTCCGTTGCCGACATTGAGCATAGTAGCGACTAGGCCACGCACCATTCCACGTAAAAAGCGATTACCAATAATATTATAAATGATAAGATTATTTTCGAAAATCCAATTGCTTTTATGAATGAAACAATTGAAATTAGTAACCTGTGTATTTTTTTTTGAGAAGGAAGTGAAATCAAATGAGGCCAGGATAATTTCTGCTGCTTCCTGAAGTTTTTGTACGTCAAGCTTGTATGGATAATAGTATGCCACTTGCCGCAAAAAAGGATTTTTGCTTTGGTATATTTGATACTTATATTCCCGCGTTATGGCATCGAAGCGTGAATGCGCATTATCTTCAACCTGGGCTATGTTTTTAATTACAATATCTTCCGGGAGGATTGAATTGAGTGAGTATAAACACCTTTTAAGCCATTCCTCGTGTTCAAGATTACTATTAACCGTTTTAATCAATTCTTCGCTGGTATCAAAATGAAAATAATTTTGCAGTGCATGAACTCCGGCATCTGTTCGTGATGCTCCCGTGAGTACAAATATTCCTTTAAAAAATATTCTTAGCGCTTTTTCAACTTCCGATTGAATTGTATTTGCGTTCTTCTGAGCCTGAAAACCTGAATACCGGGTACCTACGTATGCAACCTCAATAAAGTAACGTGGCATGGCTTTGATAATGGTTATGGAATATTACTGATGAATCATTGCCTTAAATCTGTTAATGTAATATTGATCTTTAAGCTGAGATTCTAATACACGGTATTGGCTTGAATCGGAGGTGAAGGCATAGGCCACATCGAAAAACTGGTATTTACTTTCATCAGTGAGAAATAGGAAAGAAAGATTTTTTATTTGCTCTGTGCTAAAGCATTGAGAACGAAAATATTTTTTGGCAACCTTAATCATATCATCATTTGTATTTTCTGCCGCCATCTTCTTTCGAAGCTTTATAAAATCTTCATTTGAAGCAAATGCCCTGCAATCGGAATTTGTGGAAGTAGACTTTACAACTTTAGGAATCTCATTTTCTGTAATCTTTTGCTTTTCATCCTCTACCATAGTGCCTTCCTGCGAAGACTTTAAAACGTTTGAAACAGTATCCTCAACAATATTTCGTTCCGAAACAATACTATCTATAGGTATAGGCTTACTTTTCTGTTGCGTCAAATTTTCTTCAATAATTTTTGAGGAATCAATATCTTTTGCCGCGATAGCCACGTCCACTTCGTTGGATTTGATATCAACCGACTGAAGGGTATCAAGGTTACTTCCGCTTTTTACAATTTGAGAATCTTCCTTTGAGATTTGAGTTATAAAACTTTCTGCCGGAATGAATATCCTAATAGTATCGTCGCTGGTTTCGTTTTTATCTAAATAAATCATCTCCGTGCCATCCGAATTCTTTTTCTTTAAAGTACGTGTAATGTTGGACAATAATGGCTCAACAGCAGATTGATCAACCGATTTAATTGTATCAGAAAATGCGAGTGCGGTATCTATACTTTTCCCGATATTATTATTCTTTGTTTCTACATACGTAATAGAAGCTGTTGCTTCACTATTGTTATTCATCGCCACAGTATCAACAATTTTTGTAGCGGAATCTTTCGCAATTTTACTTGAAAGAGATGTCGCTTCCGCAACCTTAATTTCAAGAATAGAAGAATCCTTTACAACATCCGCAAGCATTTTAGAAAATGGATCGGTCTGGAAGTCTTTTGCTATGGCCGGAACTTCATTTGGACTATTACCCATTACTATTGCGAAGGATTGCAAATTGAAAAGTCCCCATCCTTTCCCTCCAAAATTTTTCAGGAGAAAGCCATGGCTTTCTTTATCAACCGATATCTTAAAACTTTCTTCGGGAAATTCTTTTTTTGGAAAACCTACTGAGATGTTATAATCGCCTTCAGTCAACTTTGGCAGTATCAGATATCCGGCAGAGGAAGAACTGGTTACCTTATTATCAAGCTTTATATAAAATGGCTGATTATTTTCGGTTTGCAAATAAACAAAATGGACTTGCTGGCCTTGCGAAAATAAAGTACCGACAAGCAGAAACATTGTAACAATGAATCGATTCAGTTTCATAGGAAGCAAATCTATTTATAAAATAATCAACTTATGCCTTCTATACAAAATATGATTTCATTTTGAATTAACGTTTTACTTTTGCCAACATTTAAAAATAATTTATGAAGAAAGTAATAGTATTAGTAACATTAATGAGTTCGTTTTTAGTTGGTAAAGCACAGGAAGATGAGCAACCGCAGGACACATCATGGAAACAGCTCTATCGTGCTTCTGCTCCTCGTATTAATGACCTGGTACATACAAAACTGGAAGTAAGTTTTGATTATAATAAGTCATGGATGTACGGAAAAGAATGGGTGACACTTCATCCGCATTTTTATCCAACGGATTCTTTAACTCTTGATGCAAAGGGAATGGAAATAAAAGAAATTTCTCTAATGAAGGGAAATATAAAGTCTGCCTTAAAATATAATTATGATGGCATGCAATTGAAAATAAATCTTGGCAAAACATATAAGGCCGCAGAAAAATATACCATATTCATAGATTATATTTCAAAGCCAGATGAATTGAAGGCTGAAGGAAGCGAAGCCATTACTGATGCCAAAGGGTTGTATTTTATTAATCCAAGGGGAGAAGATAAAGACAAGGCGATACAAATATGGACGCAGGGCGAAACAGAAGCAAATAGTGCATGGTTCCCTACAATTGATAAACCCAATCAAAAGACAACAGAGGAAATATCTATGACGGTTCCCTCAAAATATGTAACTCTTAGCAATGGGAGGCTAATCAGCCAGAAGACCAATTCAAATGGCACCAGGACAGATTATTGGAAAATGGATCTTCCACATTCGCCTTATTTATTCTTTATGGGAGTGGGTGATTACGCGATTATAAAAGATAAGCATAATAACATTCCGGTTAATTATTATGTTGAAAAGGAATATGCATCTGTCGCAAAAAAGATATTTGGGGAAACACCAAGGATGATTGGTCTTTATGAAAAACTTACCGGTATCCCTTACCCATGGCCTAAGTATGACCAAATCGTGGGAAGAGATTATGTTAGTGGCGCTATGGAAAATACAACTGCAACACTTCACCAGGAAAGTGCTTACCAGAATGCCAGACAGCTTGTGGATGGAAATGGCTGGGAAGAAGTGATAGCCCACGAGCTTTTTCACCAATGGTTTGGCGACTTTGTTACTACAGAAAGCTGGAGCAATATTACCTTGAATGAATCCTTTGCGGACTACAGCGAAACCTTGTGGGATGAGTTCCGATATGGCAAAGATGCCGGTGATGAACATATAGAAGAAAACAGGCAGACTTATTTAT
>JBDUEG010000250.1:0-3785 GCA_040002575.1 Ginsengibacter sp. | reverse complement strand
TCTAACAGCGAGGTAACGTTTACATGTAATTCGTTTTGTGCAAAGGAGGTAATGGCAAGAATAATAAAAACAAATAGTAAGGTAAATTTTTTCATATAGATAAAAAGTTGAGTAGTGTAAGAAAGAAAGTAAAATAAAAACTAAGCAGGGATAAGGAGGTATGGCGGGCCTCTTAAGCTTTTTTTAGATAAAATGTACAAGTGAAATATTGAAAGAAACCTATCTAAATTAAAAATATGAAATGAAGCTATTAAGCAGGTAATGGCAATCCGAAATGGATCAGTATAAGAGAGATAAGGAAGTGAAGCTACAAGGTCAGCATAATTATTTATATCATGCTTGCATTGAAAATAACAGGTGGCTATGTTTTTTTCCCTGGCATATTGAACCATATTTTCAAATACTGCAGAGGTTTGCCAACCAATTTTTTCAAAAGAATTTTTTTCAAAATATTCTTTCCTTAAACCAATAATATAAACCCCACCTTTTGTGGTAGGCGCAAGCAACATATCATTTTTTTGTAACTCCACAGCAGCCTTATTGATTATTGCAGTTGACACCATCGGGCAATCGTTACCTATAACAATAATTTTTTGAAAGCCTTTATTAAAAACATCTGCCATAGCATTTGTAAGCCGCTCACCAAAGCTGCTGCCACGCTGTAATTGCTCATCAATAAGAAAAAAAGGAAGTTTTGTGTGGCGCGCAATTTTTATAGTACGGCCAATAAGCTGATCCGCTATTTGCTTGTTAAAATTGCCAGAGTGTTCCGGAGAAAAATTTTTATAAAGTGCTTCTTTCTGTGCTGTGTGGCTGAAAAGTAAAAGTGCAGTATCGTGGATTGAATTTGTCAATGGAGGTATCAACAAGTTAATACGTAAAAAGTTTGCAGGGGGATTTAGTGCCTGTATTTTTTTTAAGAAAATATATAAAGTGAATAAATTCTCAAATCAGCTCTTTCCTTTTAGCCGGTATTTTTTATTTACTTTGGGGTTATTAAAATATTTATCAAGTTCCTGACTGCCTGTGTTATCCTCAATTACCGGCACATCTATAAGTTGCAATTGTACCTGCTTTAATTCTTCTTTAAGCCTGTTTGTTTTCTTTATTATATCAGGATCCTTATCCCCGGCAAGAATGTTATCAGTTAGTAAATACTGTAGCCTTTTAATATCACTTCTTACTAATGATGCTGAATTTTGTTCATAATTTTTTGATGGTGCCACGGCTTCTTTTACCGGCACGAGGGCCACTCCCACGCTCGGTAATATTTTTCCGGTGGACTGATTGCCCTGGTTCGGCAGGGATGAAAAAATAGTGCCTCCCAAAGCAGTGGATGCAGACGTAAGATCGAATGTAGTACGGGTATTTTTTGTATGTTTTATTTTTTGATCTAAAACTCTGAAAGTGCTTTTTAACTGGAGAATATAAGTATCTGTATTTTGAACTATAGCATGATACTCCATCAATCTTTGGGGAAAATTTATTGTTTGGTTCACCGTAATTTTTACAGTGGCTGTATCCCTGTTATAAAATTTATCAACACCGATAAAATTTATGACGACATTCTTTTCTTTTTCATTGGCATCTTCTTTCACAAAATCGTATGAAGGCGTCCATGTAAAATCATCACCGCACTTAGATACCGGTGTAATGGAACGAATGGGGAAATTGCTAAAATAGGTTATAGATTCCACAGGAAAGGTACCTTCTTCGCACTGCAGCTTAAAATTCAATGTATCACCTTCTTCAATGTTTAGCACACCCGTAACCGAAGGCTTTACCTTTGATGGAATGATCTCAGTATTATAAAATACCAGTGTGAAAGCTGTATCAACTTTATCCGTTTCATCGTTCAGGTTTTGTACACCCAACTTTACTTTATAGTCATTGTCGTATTTTAATTTACCTGAAAGGAAGAAAGATTTCTCAGCTTTAAACATAAGCACACCGTTGTCTTTATTTATTTTAAGCCCAACCGGAGAATTTCTTAAGAACCAATAGTATTGCTGCGGATCTTTATTAATTTCAAAATGATATTCAAGCGTTGAGTCAACATGCAGCGTAAAATATGGAGTAAAATTTTTTATACGCAGAAGCGTGTCTTCCTTTTTTACAGGTATGCTGTCTTCGAACACCTGAGCTTTGCTGTGAAAATCAATTGCACACAAAACAACTAATAACAGTAAGGAGAAAAATACCGAAGGCTTAATTTTTTTTACCATGCCCGCAAAAATATAAAACTCTCAATGTATGATCCTGCAAATATTTAACACGGATTGTAAGATGATTCCGATACTATCTTTTTCCTTCGTAGTAATTGCATTGTTGTAGCGAACCAAGCCGAAAACGTAGAGGAATTTTTATAGCCTTTTCAACCCGGAGTTCTTGCTTGCAGAAAAAGCCAAAGTTTTTTGTGTAGTAGTCCTGCGGTATTTTGTTCTGTACGGAAGCACTTATTTGTTGGGTAACTGCAATTGGTGCATTAGTGAGATTAAAATATTGATTTTGGTTCCAGGTTTTGGCTGTTTGTTTGAGAATGAAATCTGTTGCCTTCAAAGTAAGATGGGTGGCAACCTGCCCATAAGCATTGTCACACATAACAAAAAAAAGCCCGATAACACAAATTTTATTCCAAAAAAACATATCGTTATTTTTGCACCCACAAATTACAACAAATAAAGAGAAAAGATAAATGTCGTTAGGCCAGCGTTTACAGCAAAAGCTATTACAGAAATTATCACCTCAGCAAATTCAGTTGATGAAGCTGTTGCAGGTTCCAACTGCTCATCTTGAAGAAAGAATTAAGGAGGAAATAGAAGAAAATCCTGCGCTTGAGCCCGGTGAAGATGGACACGATGATAATTTTGACGAACCTAAAGATGAATTTGACAATGAGCCGGATGAAATTGATGGAAGCGAATCAGATTATGAAAGCATAGACATAAGTGAATATGTAAAAGATGGCGATGACGAAGTTGGTGATTACAGGCTACGTGATGACAATTATGGTGATAGCGAAGAAACTAAAACTGTTCCGCACAAAGTGGAAACATCTTTCTTCGATATTTTAAAATCCCAGCTTTTAATGCTTAATCTTGATGATCGCCAGAGAAACATTGCGGAGCAAATAATAGGAAGCATTGATGATGATGGCTATTTGCGCCGCGATACATCAGCTATCGCCGATGACCTTGCATTTCGGCAAAATATTGATTGTACCGAGAAAGAAATTGGAGACCTGGTTCACCTGATACAGCAATTTGATCCACCCGGAGTAGCGGCGAGAAACCTGCAGGAATGCCTTTTATTGCAATTAAAAAGAAAAGAATCTGAAGGCAAGCAGGTGAAGGTCGCCATTGATGTAATTGCAAACTATTTCGAAGAATTTACCAAGAAGCATTATGAAAAAATTCAGCGTGGGCTTAATCTTGATGATGATGGAATAAAAAATGTGATCAACCAGATCATAAAATTAAATCCAAAGCCAGGCGGACAGGTAGGGGAAAGCAACAGGCTTCAGAGTTACGTAATTCCGGATTTTTTTGTAATAAATACACTTGGCAAACTCGAGGTAACATTGAACTCTAAAAATGCTCCGGATTTGCGTATAAGCGAAGGCTACAGAGACATGCTTAAGGATTACGACCGGGGAGCTAAAAAAGATAAGCGGCAGAAAGAAGCAGTCCTTTTTATCAAGCAAAAAATTGATTCCGCCAAATGGTTTATTGATGCAATAAAGCAGCGTCAACATACGCTGCTAAGTACCATGGAGACTATAATGG
>JBDUEG010000249.1:0-3793 GCA_040002575.1 Ginsengibacter sp. | reverse complement strand
GATGATGATAAAAAGAGAATTAGTCTTGGATTGAAACAATTAACTCCGCATCCGTGGGATACTTTGCCAGATACGATCAAAGAAGGTGAAATTGTAAAGGGTAAAGTGGTTAACATAGAAGATTACGGTGCGTTCCTCGAAATTTTCCCTGGGGTGGAAGGCCTAGTTCACGTAAGTGAAATTACATGGGCTAATACGCCGATCAATGCTAAAGAATTCTTCAAACTCGGTGATGAATATGAATCTAAAGTTGTTACGCTTAGTAAGGAAGATCGCAAGATGAGCCTTTCTATTAAGCAAATGTCTGAAGATCCATGGAATACGATTGAGCAGCAGTATCCTGAAGGAAGTAAGCACAAAGGCCTTGTAAAAAATATTACTCCTTATGGTGTATTTGTTGAGTTATCTCCGGGCATAGGTGGAATGATACATATAAGCGATTTGAGCTGGCTAAAGAGATTCAATAATCCCAACGAATATACAAAGGTGGGTAGTGAGATTGATGTGATCATTATGAGTATTGACAAAGAGAATCGCAAACTACAACTTGGTCACAAACAAATTGAAGAAGACCCGTGGAACTCTCTTGAAGAAACATTCCCGGTTGGAAGTATTCACGAAGGGACTGTTACAAGAAAAGATGATAAGGGTGCTATTGTTCAATTGCCATATGGCCTCGAGGGTTTTGCTCCTGCCCGCCATTTGCGTATGGAGGATGAGAAAGTTATCGGAATTGATCAGATCGCGCCATTTATGGTTATCGAATTTGACCGTAATGATAAAAAGATCATATTAAGTCATAGCCGTATTTGGGAGCAGGCAAAAGCAGAGGAAAAAAATGCTCAGATGAAGGAAAAAAGAGCAGATGCTGAGACTACTAAAAAGGCTGTGAAAAATATACAGGGTAAAGTTGAAAAAACAACGCTCGGAGATTTAGGTGTTCTTGCTGATTTGAAAAAGAAGATGGATAACGAAGGAGATGCGGAAATAACTAGTAAAGCAGCTCCAGAAACAACTACCAAAGCAGCTCCAGAAACAACTACCAAAGCAGTTCCAGAAACAATTACCAAGGCAGATCCGGAAACAACTACCAAGGCAGCTCCGGAAACAACTACCAAGGCAGATCCGGAAACAACTACTAAGGCAGATCCGGAAATCACTACTAAGGCAGATCCGGAAATCACCAGTGAGGCAGCTCCGGAAAAAGTTAAAGCAGAGCCTAAGAAAAGTTCTGATGAGAAAGAAGAGGATGCTTCTCTATCAGCAGAAGAGGAAGCATAAAAAGATTTTATCAAATGCAAAAAACCCGGATACAAAAATTATCCGGGTTTTTTTATAAATGATTTTTTCACTTTATAAGTTAATTCATTCCTGCAGCCACATCTTCAAAGCAAGATACACTCCATTCGTCCAGCCAAAGCCATCCTGCGTTTCATATTCTCCCCCTCCTGCAATAAGATCCGTTGCAACAACATTGTATTTTTCCATCATCTTCCCCGTATTCTTAAATACCTTCTCATTTATATTCATCCACCTTGTAGCGATTTCCCGGGACAGGCGATTATGCCCATATTTAGACAATCCCATAATAGCCATCCATTGCAAAGGCGCCCACCCATTAGGTGCATCCCATTGCTCGCTTGTGGTTTTCGTAGTCGAAATGAGGCCACCAGGTTTTAAAAATTCTTTCTCTATTATTTCCGCTACCGCATCAGCCTGCTCCTGTGAAGCAACATGAAAGTATAAAGGAAAGACTGCGGCCAGCGTGAACGATTTTTTTTGTTGAGAGGATTTATAATCATAATCAAAATAAAATTTCTTTTCATCATTCCAGCAATAAGCGTTAATCGCATTCTTTCGCCTCAATGCCAGTGAACCAAATTTCTGCGCTGATTCATGATGTCCGGACGCTGTATATGCCCTTGCAATAATCTCTTCCAGGTTCAATAAAAGACAATTTAAATCAACTGGTATGATATCACCTGCATGAATACTCGTAAGTTCGTCATCTTTTCCAAACCATCTTGATGAAAAATCCCAGCCTGATTCACATGCTGCACGCAAGTGCCTGTGTAATGATTTTTTATCTTCCACTCCTTCAGCCCAACTTATTTCTTTTTGGTACGCTTCCGGCCTTGGTGTATCATGTTCGTCCCAGTAATGATTGAGAACACTTCCATCCGGCAATAAAGCCACATGATTTATAGCGGTATTATCAGCGGTTAATTCATTCGCACCCTTCATCCAAAAATTATATTCTTTTTCCAGTTGCGGCAGATAGCTTAATAGAATCTGTTCATCTTTTTCCTTACTGAGTAAATTGACCATGCATGCGAAGAATGGCGGTTGTGATCTTCCTATATAATACATTCGGTTACCATTAGGTATATAGCCAACTTTATCAATGAGGAAAGCGAAATTATCTACCATGTTTTGAATTAACTCTACACGGCCCGACACTTGTAAGCCAAGCATAGTGAAGTAACTATCCCAATAATAAATTTCACGGAAGCGACCGCCCGGAACTATATATGGAAAAGGTAAAGAAATTAGAGATCCCGCCGTTTCGGCAGGTTGCCTGGTAAGTACATCCCAGAGTTCCTCTACATGTACGCTTACAGGCTTTGACGTATCACTCTTGTAAGCACTTGCCATCTCTACAGGAGGAACGAAATGTTCAAAAACAAACTTCCCAAGATTAAAATCTTCGTTATGCTTTTCTCCATCGTAACGGTCCCGTATAATCGACAAATCATCTTTAGGTATACAGTCAACAAACGTTTTATTATCAGGAAAAATTTTTTGCAATTGTACCTGCTCAAATAATTCACCTAAATGAAAAATAGCATCTGGCTTCATGATGACTTTTTTAGAAATATTTAATCAACAGCTAATGGATTAGCTTCTTCAACATCCGTGGCCTTCTTCTGTAGCCTGTTAAAAATTAAAAGGCTGACTATAAGAACTCCGATCGGAAAGAGAGAAAAATAAAACGCTGTTTGTCCGCCGTAAGCCTGAAAAATATGGCCTGTTATTATTGATCCGGTGGTACCACCAAGAGCAGAAAAAATTACAATCAACCCACTCATCGGCGCATGCTGGCGGGGCGGCAAAGAACTTAATATTACAGAATTGATAGCGGGATAAACAGGCGCCAGTAACAAACCAATGACAGGAAATATGAAAGCAACAAAAGGAGCGTTAGCCCAACTGTTTATGGACGTCGCCTGCAAGGTGGACGCCAAAGGAATTACCAGCAATACAAGTATCGCTGCGCCTAATAAACATACGATTAACACAAGCAACCAATGTACTTTTCTCAAAACTATTCCAGCTATAAAGCGGCCAAGTGCAGTAGACGCAGCAAGTATGCTGGCCATCTCAATACTCAACCTGGTAGACATATGCAATACCTGGCTGTTGAATGTTGGAAGCCAGCTCATAATACTTTGTTCTATTAAAACGTAGAAGAAAGCACTTATAATAAATACCAAAACTAAAGGACGAATCGCCAATTTAACCATGTCGCCAAATTCGTCGATAAATGATTTTTTTTCTACACTCTTAACAGATGATTCATCAAGGGGCGAACTTAGCAGCAAGATAAATGCGACTGCAGAAATTCCGGCGAGCAGGTAATATACATCCAGCCATGACTTGGATGTAGGATTAGTATCATTTACAAACGCGCTGAAAATAAAATATCCGGTTAAAATCCCTATCATGAAAAATGACTCGATAAAATTCATGAAGCTTGCATGATCTTTTTTGTTTGATGTAACCAAACCTATTG
>JBDUEG010000248.1:0-3875 GCA_040002575.1 Ginsengibacter sp. | reverse complement strand
GTGGCACATTAATTTCAAATATGGCCGGCATTACTCCGGCTAAGCCCAGTTGGGCTACACTGCCAATGCCTGGCGTACAACCGTTACTGGTAGATGATCGTGGTGAGGAAATAACCGTACCCGATGAACAGGGTTTGCTTAAAGGGAACTTGTGCATTAAAGCGCCGTGGCCTGGCATGTTGCGGACTACATGGGGTGACCATGAACGGTGCCGCACTAATTACTTTGCTACATATGAAAATTTATATTTCACCGGTGACGGCGCTTTGAAAGATAAAGATGGGAACTACAGGATTACCGGCCGGGTGGATGATGTATTAAATGTAAGCGGTCATCGCATAGGTACTGCCGAAGTTGAAAATGCAATTAATATGCATACGAATGTTGTGGAAAGCGCTGTGGTTGGCTACCCACATAATATAAAGGGCCAGGGGATTTATGCTTTCGTTATTACAGAAAAGAAAGTGAGTGAAGAGGAACGTGCAAAAAAAGATATTCTTGAAACTGTATCACGAATTATAGGCCCTATAGCCAAACCCGATAAAATTCAATTCGTAACGGGACTTCCCAAGACAAGGAGTGGAAAAATTATGCGACGCATACTGCGCAAAATCGCAGAAGGGGAAACGGAGAATCTTGGTGATACAACAACGTTATTGGATCCGGGAATTGTGGAGGAAATAAAGATGAATAAAGTGTGATTTTAAAATTAGCTGTTTTGTAGAAGAATGCATCCTAAAGAACTTTCAATAGATCATTACAATTACGATCTTCCAAATGAAAAGATTGCAATCTACCCTTTAGAAAAAAGAGATGAATCCAAACTTCTGATTTATCAAAATGAAAACATAAAAGAAGATGTTTATAAAAACATAACCGATCATTTACCGGAAAAATCCTTCCTGATTTTTAATGATACCAAAGTTATAAAAGCAAGATTACTTTTTCAAAAACCTTCCGGCGCTGTTATTGAAATTTTTTGCCTGGAGCCTTATGAAGAAATAAATGATTATGCTGTTGTTCTTCAGAAAAAAGAAAAGACAAAATGGAAGTGCATGATTGGCGGGGCAAGCAAATGGAAAAAAAAATTTCTTGAAAAAAATATTGTTATTAATCATCAGAAAATAAAACTGCAGGCTTCTCTTGCAGAAAAGTTAAGCGATGCATACATTATAGAATTAAACTGGAACCCTGGCCATTATTCATTTGCAGAAGTAATGGAACATGCCGGCGATACTCCATTGCCTCCTTATATAAAAAGAAAAGTAGAAGAAACTGATGCAAACAGATATCAAACCATCTATTCAAAATATGAAGGCTCAGTAGCGGCGCCTACTGCAGGGTTGCATTTCACCCCCGAAATATTTTCTTCTTTAAAAGAAAAAAATATTGAAATAGGATTTGTTACGCTTCATGTGGGTGCTGGAACTTTTAAGCCTGTGAAAGCTGCTACCATGCAAGATCATATAATGCATGCTGAATGGATTGATGTATCAGCAAAATTTATTGAACAGTTGATTGATAAAATCGGGAATGAAATTATCTGCATAGGAACTACTTCAGTAAGAACAATTGAAAGTCTTTACTGGATGGGTGTAAAGACAGAGCTTGATCCGTCTATCAAACTGGAAAGCCTTGGTATAAAACAATGGGAGGTTTATGAAGATCCGCTGGCAAAAAATATTTTCTCAGCGAAAGAAGCGCTTACTTCTTTATTACAATTTTTAAAAAGAGAAAATACATACAAGCTCTTTATTCAAACACAAATAATAATTGCGCCGGGTTATCAATTCAAAATAATAAAAGGGCTGGTCACCAATTTTCATCAGCCAAAATCTACCTTGTTATTATTAGTGGCGGCGATGGCAGGAAAAGACTGGAAGAAAATTTATGATTATGCGCTGAAAAATGAATTCAGATTTTTGAGCTATGGAGACGGGTGTTTGATTTACCCTTCCCCTAATATCACTTAATAAACGGATAAGCTATTTTTCGATAGTTACAGGAGTGCCAACAGGAATGTAACTATATAGATCCTTTGCTTCAGTGTATTTCAGCGATACGCAACCATCTGTCCAGTTTTGATAATAATCAACCGTCCATTCTTCCTGCGGTCTTGTAGCATGAATGGCAATGCCGCTGCCAATTCTTGCATTGCGTGGAACTATTCCGGCAGCCTGGCGTTCCTTAAATCTTTCGACACTTTCTTCATTCGGATAATCCAACAGGAGTTCAAAACCCCATTTGGGATGAATCTTTTTTAGTAGTACTTTAAATTTTCCTTCAGGAGTTCTTTTATCGCCTTCCATAAATTTATCCCGAAGATCATTGCTACCAAATACGCAGGGGTAGGTTGCATACCAGCCTTCATCATCGTACACTTTCAATTCGTATTCCTTTTTGCTTATAATAATGTAATAAGGATTATCCGATTTCTTCTTATTGGATCTACCGGCATTTGTGTGATGAAATGATGCAAAGCCCTTTCCTTTATTTTGAGGAATAAAAGAGATTAGCATGCATGAAAACATGAGTATGGGAAGTATGGGAATGGTACGGTTATACATCTTAGTTGGAAGCTTGCTGCAATTTAAAATTAAACGGTTTGGACTACAAATTATTTCCAGGGATTAATTAAGATTTTAACTTCCTTTCAACAGAAAGTCCCGTAAGTATTAATCCCATTCAGCTTCGGTTTTTACCTTTTGCTTCTCAACTCTTTTGCTGATGAAAATACTTATTTCGTAAAGAAGGATTAATGGAACTGCCACAATCGTTTGGCTCGTCCAGTCGGGAGAAGGGGTTATAACTGCAGAAACTATAAGAATAACTACATAAGCGTATTTGCGATACGTCTTTAAAAATGCAGGAGTAATTATACCAAGCTTAGAGAGAACATATGCAAGAACAGGCAGCTCAAAAGCAATACCACAGCCCAGGATAAGAGATGTAAGTGTGTCAATATAGTCATCAAGTGTGGGTAAATATTTGTAAACTCCTTTGGTTCCAAGTTGAAAATTTGCAAGGAAATTAAAAGTAAATGGGGCCAGCAAATAATATCCAAACGCAGCGCCGGTAAAAAAACATAATGAAACCCACCAGATACTTCCTTTTGCATAAGAAACTTCCTTAGTAGTTAAGGCAGGCTTTACAAAGCGCCACACTTCCCAAAATAAGTAAGGGAATGCTATGATAATAGCTCCCATAAACGAAATAGAAATCGCAGACATAAATGGACCACTAACTGTACTTCCAAGTAACTGGATATCTATTGGAGGCATGCACAATGCGTCTCCCAGGTGTAAGTTGTGGCTTAAGTTACAAAGGCCGGAATAGGTTACGAAATCTTTCCGGGCCGGTGCAAAAATGACGTGATCAAAGATCCAGTCCACATATAAAAAAATAAAAATGGCGACAACGACAAGAACAATTGCAGACCTAACAATATGCCAGCGCAAAACCTCCAGGTGATCAATGAAACTCATTTCTGTTTCAGCTGTTTCCTGCCCCCTGATTTTTTTGAAAAATGCCTTTCTTTCTGAAGTCTTGCTGCTCAAATGTTCTTTTTTCAATTATGAATTTGCAAATATAGGCAGGATTGAAGTATTAGGTATCAGAGGTCCGCCATGATAACTGGAGCTATAACATACGATATTTTGAAAGATACTGTTTTCAGATTTTTTTAGGCACAACGTTGTTATTCTTTAATGCATCGCTTCAGCCATATTCACTTTTTTCTTACGAATACCTTTTACCAATAATACAAATGGCACACAAATTAAAAACAATACACCCAGGTAAAGGAAAACATCCATATAAGATAACACGGAAGCCTGTTTAAAAACGGAATAATCCAATGCCTTGTACGCACTTTG
>JBDUEG010000247.1:0-3887 GCA_040002575.1 Ginsengibacter sp. | reverse complement strand
ACACCCGCATCATAACTCAGGGAATATTTTCGGGCAACTATTTCAAAAGTTTTTTCATTGAACCAGGTAGTCATTTCATCTATTACGACGCTATTCTTTTTGTTCTTTTTTACTTTTATCGAAAAAACATAGCAGCTCGTATTATTGAAATCGCGGAGATCTATATTCATATCATACTTGTCCGCCATCGACTCATCAAAGATTTCAGTTTTTCCACTAATAAAAGGTAAGCCACTTATCTTACCTCCCGGGTTAAAAAATAACATTTTCAATTGTTCCTTGTGCTTTTCCATACCGCTTAACCCACTTGTCGAAAAATCGTGTCCCTTCACAATATTATTCTCACCGCATACCGAGTCTTTTGTAAAGAATAATCCTGCATACATCTGACCAGTATAGTAATTAAAATTTTTATCCTTGTCATACATATCCCCTGTCGTTACTTCTTCGAGCACTTGCATTTTCCTGCAACCTGCTGTTCGGGTCTGCTTTGTCTTACTTCTTAATGATGCTTCCGTTTTGTCATTCTTATCAATCATCCTTATATCATTCAATGAAGTATAACCTATTGTATGCAACGTCTTAAACGCTTTGTAAAATGTAGTATCATTTTTAACCCTGTCAATGAAGGACGGAACATCAAGTTTATTATTCACTACAATCTCTGAAAGAGTGATGTAATTGTCGTTCACTTTTACAAGCGAATCGTTTTTCTGCTGCGCGGTGGAAGTAAAAGAAATTTGTAAAAACAATACGATTGTAAAAAGCATTCTTAGCATGCGCTAAAATTAAATCTTATATGCTGAGTGAGTAAGGGAAGCGGGTAGAATTTATTTTGGAAAAGACATTTTGTAATCAACCGAAACTTTGCCCTTTGAGATGTCATTGAGTTTGCGTTTAAGCAAATTCTTCTTTAGCGGTTTGAGATAGTCAATAAATAATTTACCATCCACATGATCGTATTCGTGAAGAATAACCCTTGCAGTTATGCCGGAAAAAGTTTTAGTATGACTAGTGAAGTTGTCGTCCAGGAAAGTGATGTTGATCTCTTCTTTCCTCATAATATCTTCCCTGATTTTGGGTATGCTCAGGCACCCCTCATTATATGACCACTCTTCGCCATTCACTGAATTAATCTTTGCGTTAATAAAAACGCCCTTATAACCTTCATCCCCGGGATAATTGTCTTTTTCCTCCGCTTCAAGGTTTTCAATTATTTGGATACTATCCATAATGAACAACCGGATATCTTTATCTATCTGCGGTGCAGCCAAACCCACTCCCCTGCTATTATACATTGTTTCCCACATATCCTCAATTAGTTTATTAAGCCCGGGATGAGCAGGCATAATTTCTTTCCCTACTTTCCGTAGAATGGGATTGCCATATGCTACAATTGGAAGAATCATGTAATCGTTAATTATTAAAAATTCAATATCGCCGCAAATGTAAAACATTAAATATTTTATTTTACCAAAACCAGCCGGATTTGACCTTTAGGATGTGTTTTGCATAAATTCCTGCAACATGATTGTGGCTGCAATTTCATCAACTATTCCTTTATTGCGCCGATCTTTTTTCTTCATTCCCATATCGATCATTGCCTGCCTGGCCATCTTAGATGTGTATCTTTCGTCAACAGTCTTTATTGGTATAAGAGGAAACTCTTTTTCTAATCTCTTTATTATTTGGGCTACCAACGGCGTGGCATGTGTGTCAGAATCATCAAGGTTTTTTGGCTCCCCAATAATTATTAGTTCGACTGTTTCCTGTTGAAAATAAGTTTTTAAGAAAGGGATTAGTTGGCGGGATTCTATCGTTGTTAAGCCAGTTGCAATGATTTGCAAAGGATCTGTAACGGCGAGGCCTGTACGTTTCAAGCCAAAATCAATACATAGAATTCTAGCCATAGACTTTTACGGTTCTATAAATAGAACGATTTAAAATTTTACAAAGATGTCCAGTAAAACAAACACGGCAAACAGCACTGATGCAATTCCGTTGGATGTAAAAAACGCCTTATTGACCTTACTTAGATCACCGGGCTTTACAAGCGTGTGTTGATAGATAAGGAAATAAGCAAAGGCAGAAATACCTGCCCAATAAAACCATGAAAAGTGACCCATAATGCCGGCTACAAACAAAGAAGCAAAAGATAAAAAGTGCAGGTATTCACTTACAAGCATTGCCTTTTTTATCCCAAGCCACGATGGTATGGAATATAAATTGTTAGATCTGTCAAAAGCTTCGTCCTGCAATGCATAAATAATGTCGAAGCCACTTACCCAAAACAACACCGATAAAGAAAACAATAAGGGGACGATAGAAAACTTACCCGTGACGGCGATGTAAGCGCCTATGGGTGCAAGGCTTAAGCCTAAGCCAAGAACGAGGTGA
This sequence comes from Ginsengibacter sp., assembly GCA_040002575.1. Lineage (GTDB taxonomy): Bacteria > Bacteroidota > Bacteroidia > Chitinophagales > Chitinophagaceae > Ginsengibacter. Next base: position 1,490 of record JBDUEG010000247.1, on the reverse strand, counting down.
CACAGCGATGTAAACCTTTTTGTATAGCTGTAAAATAGAACAACAAATAGTGCAACCGGCGATAGTACGAGACATAGTGCATTTATAAAATACGTAGCTACTAAAAAAGCTATGCTATTAATAACGACAAAGCTCAATGCATTTCTTTTAGATATTATTCCTGAGGGAATTTCCCTCATTGAAGTACGGTGGTTGACGGCGTCGAAGTCAGCATCGAGCCAGCGATTAAAGGCCATTGCCGCACTTCTTGCAAACACCATGCATAAGATTACGAGTAATAAAAGCATCCACCATGGCTTGTAGGTTTGATAATTAACTGCCCTAATACCAAGAAAGAATCCGATCAAAGCAAATGGCATTGCAAATACAGTGTGAGCAAATTTTATAAGTGAAAAATAATTTTTAAAAGCTGGCATTTTTTAACTTAAATAACGTTTTAGTCTTTCTTTAATTTCCTTATCAGTAATAGTCGCTCTTTCCGACTTATCATAGATGCTAATAAGTACTAATTCTTGATTAACAATCCTCACGAATGTTATCACTCTTGCACCTCCACTTTTACCTGTGCTTTTGCTTGAAATTAATAATCTGACTTTGTAAATATTATTGCCCAAAGAAACTCCTTGTATAGGATTTTGCTGTAACGATTCCAATAAAAAGGAATAATCTTTCTTAAGAGAGGGATATTTTTTTGCAAGTTTCTTTATTTCTTTCTCAAATTCTGATGTAGCAAAAATCCTAAAGCTCATTCAATAGTTTTTTAGCTTCTTTGAGATGAACTTTTTCTTGTAAATAAAGGCTTGTTTCTTTAGCTCCCCGTTCAATACTTTTTAGTATATCTTTTTTTGAAGGTTCTTTATAAACGTTTGCTTTTACGTTAATTTTTTTTAAGAAATCAAGAATTGCTTTTGATTCGGATTTTCTGTTTGGCTCTGCTATTATAGTTTCCATATTATAAATTTAAAGAATTTTATTTATTGTTTTTCCTGCAGCTTCCCAAAGAACAATTCCGGCAGCCACAGAAATGTTAAGCGAATGCTTCATACCATATTGCGGTATTTCAACGCATGCATCACACAGTTTAATTGTTTCCTGCTCAACTCCTGAGACCTCGTTTCCAAAAACAAAAGCTACTTTGTTTTTATTAAGATCCGAAAATTTTTCAAGTGACAAGCTATCCGCTACCTGCTCAATGGAATAAATTTTATAGCCCTGCTTTTTTAATTCAACAATTGCAGATGCAGAATTTTCAAAGTATTTCCAGTTCACTGAATTTTGCGCATCCAAAGCGGTTTTAGTAATTTCTTTGTGCGGTGGCTTTGCTGTGTATCCACAGATATAAATAGCTTCAATGAGAAACGCATCGGCCGTACGAAAGACGCTTCCGACATTGTAGGCACTGCGAATATTTTCGAGGATAACAACTACCGGAATTTTTTCCGCCCGCCTGAATTCATCTATAGTTTTCCTGTTCAACTCATCCATTGCCA
>JBDUEG010000246.1:0-3892 GCA_040002575.1 Ginsengibacter sp. | reverse complement strand
ACAAAATTACAAAATTCGAGTCGCTGAAATCGTTTATAAAGTTTCTCAAATGTTGCATCTTTTGGTATATCTCAGAGACAACCACGAAACTCTAAAATCCCGCTTTAGATGATTTCATTTTCTTAATCAAGAACTTAAATGTTGCAACGTGTATTTAAATTGCACCAGCAGCAACCTTGTCAAGAGGCTTGGCTTTTGGTATGCGGCAATGACGATAATTTAAAAAATGAGCATACAGAATAAAAAAAATTGCCGGGGTAAGAAACAGAATTTCATAAGTGTGAAAGAATTGCTTAACTATAAGAAATATAAATCCTATGCTGAACAAATAAAATGGAACAAGGCTTTTATGATGGTGACGATAGCCATGAAGAACGGCAACACTTCCTATTATAAAAGCTATGCCTATCATTAGCCACTCAAACGGAGAATTGTTTATTATGTTGATGCCAAGTATGGGAAGCGAAGTGATAACCAACGGAAGGACCGCACAATGCACAGCACAGGCAATTGAAGTAAGCATTCCAAGGAAATCCCAGTTTACACGAATATTCATACAATTTCTTAAACGCAAAAATAAGTATATTTGCAACATTGATGCAAGAATTTTATATTTATTCGATGACGGATTGTTTTTATCTACTGATCGGATTTATTTTTAACAGCTAATTGAAAAATGAAAAAGAAGCTTCTTTTATTTGCAGGATTTTTTCTCGCTTTACTCGCGGTATTTTATTTCTTCCTTTTTGCAGGGACGGATTATTACAAGTCAAAATTGCCCGTTTTGAGTTACGTCCAGGACTTTTCATTTACCGGCCAAAATGGTAACACGGTTACGCAGAATGCTGTGGAAGGCAAGGTCTATGTGGCGGAATATTTTTTTACAACATGCAAGGGTATTTGCCCCAAGATGAATGGCAATATGAAGCTTGTATACGATAAATTTAAAAATGAAAGTGGCTTCGCTATTGTTTCGCATACTTCTATGCCTGAAACAGATTCGGTGCCATTAATGAAAGAATATGAGGAAAGAATGATTGGTAAAAACCCGGTGTATCCTGCAAAATGGTATTTTCTTTCAGGCTCAAAAGATTCCTTATACAAAATGGCCAGGGTGAGTTACTTACTTGATAATGATAAAAATAACAGCGTCAATATTAAAGATCATTTCATACACACCCAGTTTTTTGCATTGGTTGATAAGCAAATGAGATTGCGTGGTATTTATGATGGCTTAAAGCCCGATGAAATTGATAAGCTTGAAAAAGACATTACCTCTTTATTAAAAGAGCCAACAGATAAAGGCGCCTTCAATCATTCTCCATTTAACAACAACCCTTCTTAAATGAGCATTGAAGTAATTGAGTTATTGAAGAATAACAGCCTGAGCATAACCGGCAGCAGGCAAAAAATTCTTGAACTTTTTTTATTGTCGAACGGAGCGCTTTCTCATGCGGATATTGAAAGGAACGCCGACGGATCATTTGATCGGGTAACAGTTTACCGGACGTTGCAAACATTTGTGGAAAAAGGGATTATTCATCTGATACCCACAACTGACAATTCTATTAAATACGCATTGTGTAAAAATGATTGCGTTCCCGGCCACCACCACGATAATCATGTTCATTTTATTTGTGATGAATGTGAGAAAACAATATGCCTTGAAGATGTAAATATCCCTTCAGTAAAGCTGCCCAAAGGATTTAAACCAAATCGTTCTGAAATGGTTGTGACGGGCACTTGCGGCGAATGTAAATAAGCTCTTTTATTGCTCCCAAAAAAGAGATCTAATTTCCTCCAAAAACTTTCTTTAGGATGTCTGTTGCTCTTGCACCAGGATTCTTTCTTATACTTACTTCTTCCTGCGCAACATAATAAAATATTCCATTTAGTGCTTTAGTAGTAACATAACTGTTGATGTCTGTATCAACAGGATTCGGTGAAAATTTATTGTACGTGGTAAACACGTCGTCCCAGTATTTCGTAGCATTTACTTTTTTCAACGATTCTTCAATCACCGGGCGGAACGCAGTTACAAGTTCGGGAGTTGTAGCGTTTCTTAGATAGCCGGTCGCCGCGGTATCGGTACCTCTCAAAATTTTCAGCGCATCTGTCACAGTCATCTTTTTTATAGCTGCAAGAAATATAGGAGCAGCGGCTTTAGAAGCATCCTCAGCTCCACGGTTCATACTCAGGATCGCGTTATCAACAAGCTTACCCATTCCAAGCAATCTCATTTTCTTTTCCACCTTTTGAACTTGTTCAGGTAATAAAATTTTAACGGCTGCATCTTTAAAAAAACCATCCGCTGCAGAAAGCTTATCTCCACTTTTTTGGGCGCCTAACGAGAGCGCTTCTTTGAGTCCGGAAACAATTTCCCCGGATGATAAGCCTCCGGATGAATTGGAATTTTTAGATAAAATTGAATTGGCCTTTTTAAACAAGCCATTTATTTTATTTGAAGAATCGCTTTGCGCAGAAAGAGAAAAAGCTAATAACAGAAAAGCTGTTGAAATTATAATTTGTTTCATAGGATTTTTTAAGATTTCAAATTTAACCTGTAATCCCGAATAGTTCAAGTGTCGAACTGTTAAATAACTAAATGGACAGAAGTATGAATTGTACAAGAGAAACAGCTCGATTGAAATGAGCCTACATTTGAAATTTATACCCGACACCCTTTACAGTAGTGATGCAGTCTGCTCCAAGCTTCTGCCTTATTTTTCTGATATGAACGTCAATTGTACGATCACCAACAATTACATCCGTTCCCCAGACTTTATGTAATATTTCGTTTCTTAAAAAAACTTTTGATGGCTTTGAAGTTAATAAGGCAAGCAGCTCAAATTCTTTACGTGCAAGTGTGATCTCTTCATTATTGGAAGTAACAATATATTTTTCGCGGTCAATTTTCAGGTCTCCGATCTGTAAGACACTCCCTGTTTCTTTGATAATTCTTCTGAACAATGCATTTACACGGCTGGTCAACACTTTTGGACTTATCGGCTTGGTAATATAATCATCTCCGCCAGTCTCAAGGCCCTTGATTTCAGTACTGTCGTCGTTAAGGGCTGTTAAAAAAATAATTACCGTGTGTTCAAACGCAGGTAGCGTACGCAGAATTTTACAAACTTCAAATCCCGTTTTCCCTGGCATCATTACATCCAGGATTATTAAATCGGGATTGTGAATTTTAGACATTTCAATTGCTTCATTACCATTCTTAGCAGTAAGTACGTCATACCCCTCCGCCTGCAGATTGAAGCTTATAATCTCCAGGATATCCGGTTCATCATCTGCAATTAATATTGTACGCGGTTTAGTCTCAGGTGCCATGATGCGCAAACCTATATCAAAAAGCCATTCGAGGAAGGTTGTTTACAATTTTTTAATATTGAGAGGGATTAAGTAGTCAGGCTTTATGCATTTATCTTTAATACATGAAGTGCGTCACCCCTTAAAAAAAGGTTAATCCGGTTCTGAAATGCAGCACTTTATTTCACGATGATCTCCAGACACGGGGCAATAAAGTAAATTTGCAACCTCTGGAGGCATTTTTGCTTCTATCACGAAGAGAAAAAACATGAGAATCATATTTTACTTAATTATATTTTTTTACCTGGTTCCTCTTGCTTCCCTTGCCGGAGATGATACTACCAACATCCCTTTGAACAGGCAGGTATTCCATGACAAAATAAAAGACCAGCAAAAACGTGCCGATAGAGCTGATGGCCACCTTGATGGTTTAATAAAAGTATCTCCTGCCAATGAAATCAACCTGCAGGTAACAGATGCGATCATAAGAAAAATAAATGTGATCAGGAATGATATTGAGAGTAATAAATTGCTTGCAACCAATAACGATAAGATCAGGTATCTCCGCTACCTA
>JBDUEG010000245.1:0-3933 GCA_040002575.1 Ginsengibacter sp. | reverse complement strand
TCTTGTGTTTTGAAAAGTTGAAAGTTGGCTTAGTCTTTTACTTTCCTCCTCCTGTTTTATATGGTGGCGATGGATTTAAAGTGAAGGAAGAAAATGGCGGAGCAAGAGGCAGATCCGCAGGCACGGAGGCCGCATGCGACTGCATGGTAGCAGTTATCGCTGAATACTTTTCCTTATTATCCGGGGAGTTATTAATTAAATAACTTACGTAGCTGGCTTCCGCAATTTTAGATTCGTTAAGCGGGAAAAAATAAATATCGAAAGTACCATCGATTCCGTGGATCTTCATACTGTCAGTTGATAAAAATAAAATGCCTTTATAGTCATTCCCCAACTTCTGCTTGTCATGCCGTTTTACTTTTTTCAGCTTAAAGGATTCCAGTACCGGCTTCCCGTTTAAGTCAAAGGGCGTACCCACTAATTTGTAAGAAGCCAGGAAAGGCTTTTTGTATTTAAAGACAATCGTTGCAACATTGTTTTCATAATATTTAGCGATGTCCTCTTTCTTTAAGGTTAATATACCATAGTTCTTTTGCGCCGTGACGCTGAAGAACATAAAACCAAGCAGAGACAGGCAAACGATGTGTTTTAGATTCACTTTCATAACATGAAGATTTTGGGGAAGCGTTACCTAAAATAACAGCTATTTTTAATATTTTGAGAATTTTATTTCGTTACAAATAAGAACTGCTCTAAACAAAGAGACATGTATTATGCTTAAACTGCCTGGGTCGCAGGCTTATATTTGGTTGCCAGCAATTCGGTAAGAATGGATATAAACAAGCCAAAGAAAATCATTACGGCTGTATAAGAAAAAAGAATTTTGATCTTCGCAGAAATGATAGATGCAGGTATCCATAAGCGTGATGCTCCCCCGGGACCACCCAATAACTTTCTTAGAATATCAGTCTCTGCCATATAACGATGTGCCTTCATCAATGAATCGCCAAGGTGAGTAAAACCATTTCCTTTAATGTAGTAAGCTGCCTTGCCACCGAAGCCGGTATACGGAAACGTATTTGATTGAGAATAATAAATATGAAACGCCAATGCGGCGATGAAGACAGTAAAAAACGAAATGCATATCAACTGCAATCGGGACCGCAACCTGTATTGCATTTTACTTTTCAGCAAGGATAATACCAGCATAGAAGTAACGAATAAGCTTAAAGCGGCGATCGCTATATATTGAAACCGCAAGGCGTGAATTCCAAATATACCAGTGACCACAGCGACCAGTAAAGTGGATATTACAATCATGAAAAAAGTTCTGTATCGAAGAATTTTGTATAATACTGGTTGGGCGCTATCATCATCTATGTGTTTATTCTTAATAGATTCTGCAAGATGCTTTATATCATAATCAAAGTTTGTTTCGGTAACCTGCAGGCATTGCCTTAGCGCAAGCGGCCAAAGGCTTTCAGGCAGCAGCGACTCAGATGGCATTGTAGTATTGTCGAAGAGAATCGGTATTACACGGATGTTCCTGCTTAAAGCTGTTTCAATTTCTATTCTTAAAAGATCTTCAGGGTTTTGCAATCTTTGCGATCCATTTTCATCTTTTGAATTGAGCCAGTTTTTGCCAATTATTACCAGCAGCACCTGGCATTTTTTTAGCGCTTCACCTATTACCTGCCTGTAATTTTCTCCGGGCTTAATTGTATTGAAGTCTTTAAATATTGCCTTAGGTGAAAAATAATGCGAAAGCCTGTCGTATAAGAGTTGCGTATTCCACTTGCTATCATCTTTGCGATAACTTATAAAGATGTTAGTTGCCATAGATCATCATCAATTTTTATTTAAACAACTAAACACTACGCATTATGGTATAAGAAAAATCAAGCGGTAAGTGGGATGGCGATCAAGCAAGTTCATGATCGTCCATTTTTGATCCGGATCTTTTTGAGCGTCGTATAGATCTTCGGTTGCTGAGTAAACATCCTCAGTTTTCCTATCTGTAATTGTAAATTTAAATCGTGCAGGAGGAAAGTAACATTTAACGGGAGAAGCTGGCTCCGGAATTTCTGTCCATCCAATTTCACTATCTACAGCCAACGCAGGTATTGCATAAGAAACCTTGTAAGCCCCCGCTTCAGGATTGTGCTGGCCATTCTCAACAAGACTTCTGCGGAATACATAAATATTGAATTTGCGTGGGTCATCATCGCTTAAGATACTTTCAAATTCCTTCCGGCCGTCCGGGTCAATATTGTAGGAAGCTAAATGATAATCAGAACTTTTGTTAGAGCGCCATGCATCGTCGCTTATATGTGGTATAGATAACTTTCTGCCGGTAATGCTGAACAAAAGAATATTCATATCCTCCATTAAAGAATAAATTTCAGCAATATCACCACCGGAAATCTCATAGGTGGTATTGCATTTTGAAACGACCGTATTAAGCGCTTCGGTTTCTTTAGCAAGTGTTTCAACTGTTGATTTACTGGTGTGCTTTATTTTAGCTACCGCCCGTTTATTAAGATCAGCAAGGATGGGTAATTTGCTTTTAATAAAAGTATATTTCCTGCGGTCATTTACATCGCTAACCTCAAAATTTGTAGAATTAAAAGTACCTATAAGCGTATCCATACGCGAAGCTGCGCTGGCAAAGATTTCATTTGTTGGGCCATCGGGATCGGCATCTTTCCTAAACTGCCTGTTCACCTGATTATTAAGCCTCGGGTCTGGCTCGGGAAATTCAGGGAGTATCAGCTTGTAATCGCTCATCACGGTTTGTTTGTTAGCAAGCTCCGGGTTTAGTAATTGAATCAATTCCAATGCATCGCTATTTACATAAATTTTTTGCAGCCTCAGCACTGATCTTACATAGGTAGGCGTTTCCACAGGAACAGGCCTGATGGTGTCAGGTATTATGTATCGTCCATTACCTTGATTGGAGTTGTTATCATTCGTGGTTTCTTCATTATGGTTTGGATTGGTTTCAGGTTGCACAGGTGGCTTTGGAGTAGTATCCCTGCTGTTTGGAAATGATCTCGGCGCTTTATAAATTTTATATTGAGGCGGAGTTTTCTTAACCATAGTTTGCTTTACGGTTTGTGCTTCAACAGATGTTACCGGGAAGTTTAAAAGCAGGAGTAGGAATAAAAAGATAGTAGTTAATTTCATAATTGAAAATGTCTTTTTATTATTATGTCTTTGGAGTTGCCGTAGTAAAAATATAAAGAATTAAGTTAAGAACTAAACGCTGATTAACACTGTCCTTATTAAGAAGCATGCTGGAAACATTCCAAGCCTGATTGCAACCGGGCGCATAATTGTAGTTTCATTTTTTCACTCCGATGACTATTCCTGTTGCCCACGCTTGCTTCGTTATTGTAAGATCATTTCTTAATTCTAAATCTTCAATTAACCTGGTAGCCTTTTCCTGATGCCCTTGAGGCCAGTTTGGTTGAGGCAACATGTCATCAATGATATAAAGCCCTCCTTTTCGCAGCATTGATAAGACTTCATCCAGCATTAAATATTTTCCATGCCATGTATCTGCAAAGATGTAATCGAATTTTTCTCCCTTATTCTCTTCAATCCATTTACCACCATCTATAGTTATTAAATGTAAACGCCTGTCATTTCCTAAAAAGCGTTGGGCGATTTCCAGGAAAGCCGGATCGTTATCAATTGAAACAATTGAAGACGCTGAATCCATTCCATCAAGAATCCATGACGTTGAGAGCCCGGTGCCTGTACCGAGTTCAAGAAACATTGACGATGGCTTTGATGCTGCAAGTGTGCGAAGCAGCGAACAGGTAAGAACATCTGATGCCATTGTAAAGCCACATTGCCTCGTTGCCTCATCAATATCAGTATATGTTACAGGGAATTGCGTTATTTCTTCTGTCATTAATTTGGCCTGTTAAGGAAAACAAGCCATGAAATTAATGCTTCTTCCTGCAGTAGGCGGAAGTAACGGAGTAA
>JBDUEG010000244.1:0-3974 GCA_040002575.1 Ginsengibacter sp. | reverse complement strand
TTCCATAACTTGAATGTGGATGAAATGCCCATGGAGTTTGGTTCGTCTCCAACAACAAATACTTCATCTCCATCCACAAGCCTGATCCTTAAAAAGGAAGTGCCCCAATCAACACTGATAAATTTATGCGTCAATAGTTCTATTTTTTAGAGATAGAATCGGAATAATTAAAATCAACGAAATACATGTTTCAATCTGCAATTGCCCCAACAAACCTTTTAGCCGTATCAGTAAGTTCTAAAAGATATTTTTTGTTCACCTCTTTTTTTGTATCAACGAGGGCGCTGCCAATGCCGAATCCTGCACACCCTGTTTTTTTATAGGCTTTAATATTTTCAAGATTGATACCACCAGTTGGCAGTAGCTTTATTTGAGGAAGCGGTCCTGAAATATCTTTTATGTAAGATGGTGAAATTGCCGGAAATACTTTTATGATATCGCCGCCACTTTTGTAAGCGTTGTAAATTTCTGTTGCAGTGAAAGCTCCCGGAATACTTACTACGCCGAGGCTCTTTGCGGTCTTTATTATGTCCACATTTGCAATTGGGGAAAGAAGAAAATTAGCGCCTGCCTCAACCGCTCGCCTGGCTGACGCTGAATCAAGAACCGTCCCGGCCCCTACCACCATTCTATCACCCACTTCATTGCTAACTGCTTTGATTACACTAACAGGTTCAGCGGAATTCATAGTAATTTCTAAAATGCGAATGCCGCCTGCATACAAAGCTTCGGCAATTTTTAAGACGTCACCCGGTTGGGCGCCCCTGATAATAGCAATTATTTTATGCTCTAATATTTGAGATAAGGTTGACATACCAATTTGTTATTGCATTTACCTGAGATCTACTTTAAGTAAATAATGATCCGCTGTAATAAAAAGCGTTTTAAAATTATTGGCAAAAGCGCAATTCGATGTCTTGATATCGGTTTTGATCCGTCCAAGAACATCTACGTTCTTATTGAAAATCCAAACGCCACCTGGGCCTGCAGCAAACACATTTCCCCTATCATCGATCTTAATTCCATCCGGCGACCGGTTTTCTTTTTGATAAGCTTGCGTGCCATCGTAAAATATTCTTCCATTTTTAAGAAGCCCGTTTTCCTCCACATCATAAATATACCAGTTAGGCTTTTCAGGATCTGAATTTGCCACCAACAACTTTTTCTCTCCTGGGAAAAAGGCAATTCCATTCGGACGGCTAAGCGTATCTGTTAGTAATGTGACTGTCCCATCTTTTGAAATTTTATAAACTCCCTGGTAAGGCAATTCTTTTGCAGAGTCTGTCATTCCCCTTTCAAGGCCATAAGGAGGGTCTGTAAAATAAATATCGCCGTTGCTTTTGATAGCAAGGTCGTTCGGGCTATTGAACTTTTTACCATTGTATCCATCTGCAAGCGTTGTAAATACTGGCTGCGGGGTATTGGGTGAGCTGTTCAAAAGTGCAACCCGCCTGTCGCCATGCTGGCATAGAATTAACTGGCCTTTAGTGTTTAAAGCTAATCCATTCGAACCCAGTTCTTCGCTGCGAGGCTTTTGCTGGGTATAACCTGAAGGCATTAAGTATATCTCCTTTCCTTTCTTAGCAGTCCATTTATATATTATGTTTTTTGGAACATCAGAAATCAAAAGCATCTTTTTACTTTCTATCCACACAGGGCCTTCTACCCAGGCAAACCCACCCGCTATCACCTCCACCTTTGCACTCTTTTTAATTAGTGCATCAATGGCTTTGCTGTTTCTCTCTATACTTGCCTGTGGTGCTCTTTCTTTTTCCTGCGCAAACAAATTATTTGAAAGAAGCATAAAGAGGAAAGCCGCAAATGGTGAAACAAAGATTTTCATTTATGTTCGTTTTATTTCTTACCGTGCCTTGACTGTATAAATTCTGTAGGCGTCAGTTGTTTCTGGCGCATAGCTTAAACCAATGTTGACGTGCCGCTGTTCAAAGGGTAATGTAAGTACAAAAATGTTAACAGGCTTCCTGCTCAATCTAAAAGGCAACTTTCCTGTGTGTAATTCCGCTAAATTAAGTTCGCCACTTGCATCAAGAGATACTGGTTTTGCAACTTTCGTGAGTGGGGGGTACTTATTTCTTTTTTTGATTTAAATGTTAATGCTGACCTCAAACAAAATCCTGGATATTGATTTAATAACAAATAGAATTCGTAACATCGTAAATAAATTATTAAAAAAAAATGCAAATATTTAAAAAAGGTTCGTTCGCTTTTATCCTGTTGTTAATTATTACGGTAAATGGATTTTCGCAGGCAATAAAAAATCCGGTTGCCAGCAAAGCCGTTACCGGTAATCAATGGTCCGTTGAAAAAGCCAATGCTTGGTATGCAAACCATCCCTGGATCGTCGGTGCAGATTACTTGCCAAGCAATGCCATCAATCAACTGGAGATGTGGCAGGCCGCAACTTTTGATAGTGTTACAAATGATAAGGAATTGGGCTGGGCTGAAAATATTGGATTTAACACAATGCGGGTGTTCCTTCACAGTGTCGCGTGGAAACAAGATAAAGATGGTTTCAAAAAAAGGATCAATACATTTCTGAGTGTAGCAGACCGTCACCATATACAAATCATGTTTGTGTTTTTTGACGATTGCTGGAATAAGGTACCAAAGGAAGGAATACAGCCAACGCCAAAGCCAGGCATTCACAATTCAGGATGGGTACAGGATCCCGGCCAGCCGTATTCTTCCGACTCAACTATTTTTCCACAGCTTGAGCTATATGTAAAAGATATTTTGACAAGTTTTGCGCATGATAAACGCATCTTATTATGGGACCTTTATAATGAACCGGGCAATTCTGATAAAAAAGAAACTTCACTTCCTCTGCTGTCTAAAGTATTTCAATGGGCAAGAAGTACAAACCCTGATCAGCCATTAAGTGTTGGACTATGGGCCTGGGACTTTGAAAAACTGAATGCTTTTCAAATCGCAAATTCGGATGTTGTCACCTACCATAATTATGAAGAGCCTGCGTTGCATCTTAGAGTGATACAACTTTTAAAATCAACGGGTCGTCCTTTAATCTGTACGGAGTATATGGCACGCATAAGGAACAGCAGGTTTTCAAACATACTTCCCATTTTGAAAAAAGAAAACGTTGGCGCTATTAACTGGGGATTTGTAACAGGTAAAAGCAATACAAAATATGCATGGGATACGCCGCTGCCAAATGGTGATGAACCGGCAGAATGGTTTCATGATATTTTTTTAGCAGATGGAACCGCCTATCGTAAAGACGAAGTTGATTTGATAAAAAAACTTTCCTCAGAAAAGTAAAGGTTTAAGGGGAACCGTTAGTTGTTGCAATAATTCTTCTTCAGTAAATAAGAGAACTAAAGGCTCAACAGCCAGTGTAACAGTTTTTAAAACCGGCGATGTTTATAAAACAATGAGTGTTTATGTTTTTTCTGTAGTTAAATAAAAAGTTGACTTGCTTTGCGTAATGTGCAAAATATTTCTATAAAATTTATGAAGCACTTGTATAAATACTTTTTGTTCGCCGCTCTAACGCTGATCAGCAACCTAAATTACGCTCAGCAAACTTTCACGAATCCTCTATTGCCTTCAGGGGCTGATCCATGGTGTATTTATAAAGATGGATATTATTATTACACCAATACTACCGGGTATAATATCACAATTTGGAAAACAAAAAATATTGCCGACTTGAAGTCAGCAGAAAAAAAAGTTGTTTGGAAGCCGCCATCCAGCGGTCCTTATTCAAAAGATATCTGGGCCCCCGAAATACATTACCTGAAGGGCAACTGGTATATTTATTTTGCCGCAGATAACGGAAATAATTCTGAGCACAGGCTGTATGTTTTGAAGAACACATCCGATGATCCTTTGCAGGGAACCTGGGAAATGAAAGGAAAATTGGCAACACCCGGAGATAAGTGGTCTATTGATGGAAGCATATTCGAACATAAAGGAAAAATGTATTTGATATGGAG
>JBDUEG010000243.1:0-3984 GCA_040002575.1 Ginsengibacter sp. | reverse complement strand
CTTACTTCAATGAATGGATAATCGAATTTTCTAAATAATTTCACAAGAGCCACTGTTGATGACAGTGGCTTTTTCAATCTTCTATCTGATAGTGGCCATTGAGCAACTTGATATTGAAAATTTTTTAAAACATGCTGAAGAAGTTCCGGTTTTAGATGTCCGAAGCCCTACCGAATTTTCGCATGCCCATATACCTGGAGCACTTACACTGCCACTATTTACCGATGAGCAAAGAAAAATTATTGGTACGGCTTACAAAAAGCAAAGCAGGCAGGTTGCCGTAAAAAAAGGTCTTGAGTATTTTTCTGAAAGAATGAAAAATATAATAGTAGAAGCCGAAGACATCATCAAAGAAGTAAATAGAAATGATTCAACAAATAACCGGGTTTTAATTCATTGCTGGCGCGGTGGAATGCGCAGTAGAGCTGTAGCCTGGCTGCTAGACTTATATGGGTTTAAAGTTTTTACTTTAAAGGGAGGATACAAAGCATTTCGAAACTGGGCTTTAAAGCAATTTGAAAAGAATTATAATTTCAAAATACTTGGGGGTTACACAGGTTCCGGAAAAACGGACCTATTAAATGCTTTGCAAACAAAAGGAAAGAAAGTTATTAATCTTGAGCAATTAGCCAATCACAAAGGATCTGCTTTTGGAAGCATTGGAGAAAAGCCACAACCTGGCCAGGAAATGTTTGAAAATCTATTGGCACTTGATTTATTTAAAAAATCAGGTGTGGCTGAGGACAGAAATAAAGGTAATAACAATGGAGCGCTCAGCGATTTAAACGAAATATGGCTTGAAGATGAGAGCCGGCATATTGGCACAGTAGGTATTCCTAAAACACTTTGGAGTGAAATAAGAAAAAGTAAGTTATACTTTTTGGATATCCCATTCGATGAAAGGCTGGATCAAATCATTTCGACTTATGGGGCGTTTGACAAGAGCGCATTGGTAAACTCCATTATGAAAATTCAGAAGAGGTTGGGAGGCCTCGAAACTAAGAACGCAATTAACTATTTACACGAAAATAAGATGAGGGAAAGTTTTTCAATTTTGCTCCTTTATTATGACAAGCTTTATACAAATGCATTATTCAAAAGGGATAATATTGAGCTGGTTCTAAATAAAATACCATGTAAAACCGTTGATATAAGAAATGTAGCGTCGCTGGATTGAAAAACACTTAGGCGGATAGCCAATCCTTCGTTTATGAAATTATTATTCTTCCTTTTTTTACTTCCATTACAAACTGGCGCAGGATATTACTGGAGTTTGGAAAGGTACTTTTTTTAACGACACCACCAGGCAATTCATAAAATATGAACTTGCATAAGCGAATATATGATTGAAAGCTGAGTGGGTACTCACATACCATCTTTATGATAGATAGCGCTGAAAAATATTGGCGTGAAATCAGTGACTATTAAGGAGAAAAATGGAGAGATAAGTGTGGTGGATCAAAAACTTATTTTTAATAAAGCTTGCTTATTCCGAAGCTCAAAGAATTAAGAATTGTAAATTCTGTTTCATTTACTGCTTCTACTTTGCCGAAAGAAAAATCTAAACAATTAAAAGTGTTGAGATAAAACAGGATAGTGTTGGTTTGAGTCTTTTTGATAACGGGAAATAGATGGCGACACTGTCAGCGTTTTATTAAATGGGAAAGTAATAACGGCCCGGCAAGGTTTAATGTCGAAAGCAATAAATAAAACAATTTATCTTACACCTGACCTGGGAAATTCAATCACTTTAATTATGTATGCGGAAAACTTAGGCAGCATTCCACCAAATACTGGTTTGCTGGTGATTCATGATGGAGACGATATCTTTGAGATCCGGTTTGCAGGAGACCTACAAAAAAATTCTGCAGTTATATTAAAACGAAAGAAGAAACAATAGCTTTTATAAAACGTTAGGCATGGCTGTTATACAAGGCAAGGAAATTGGGGCGAATGAAATAAGGCTTACTCAATATTCACACGGTGCAGGATGTGGATGTAAAATTTCCCCACAGATATTAGATAAAATATTACACAGCAATCTTGCTCTTCCCGATAATAAAAATTTAATAGTAGGTAATCATTCTAAAGATGATGCAGCCGTATACGATATGGGCAATGGCATGGCTTTAATTTCGACCACAGATTTTTTTATGCCTATTGTAGATGACCCTTTTGACTTCGGACGTATTGCATCAGCAAATGCTATCAGTGACGTATACGCGATGGGAGGAAAGCCCGTTCTTGCCATTGCAATTTTGGGATGGCCTGTAAGCCATTTGCCTGCGGAAGTTGCGCAAAAAGTTATTGAAGGTAGCAGAAGCATTTGCGCGGAAGCGGGAATTTCCCTGGCAGGAGGACATAGCATCGACAGCCCTGAGCCGATATTCGGATTGGCCGTTAATGGATTTGTGCATGTGAGAAACGTAAAACAAAACAATACTGCTAAGGAAGGTGATCTTCTTTTTTTGACGAAGCCACTCGGAGTGGGCATCTTAACAACTGCCGAAAAGAAAGGATTGCTGCAAAGTGCACACAAAGGAATTGCTGCAAAACAAATGATGCAATTAAATAAAATCGGTGAACTGTTGGGAAAGATCGAAGGTGTGCATGCAATGACCGATGTTACAGGGTTTGGTTTCTTCGGTCACCTTGTAGAGATGGCCGAAGGAAGCAATTTAAGTGCCCAGGTTTATTTTGACAAAATCCCCTTGATAATAGATGATATAAAAAACTATGTAGATAAAAATTGTGTGCCCGGTGGTACGAATAGAAACTGGGAAAGCTACGGTTCGAAAGTCGGACCAATTACAGAATTTGAAAAATCAATATTAGCCGATCCACAAACCAGCGGAGGGTTGTTGATTGCTGTGGATGCAGAAGCGGCCTCTGAGGTAAAAAATCTAATGACAGAACAAGGCCTTGAAACATTCACAAATCCGGTCGGTGTTCTGATTGCAAAAGATCACAAAGTAATAAGCTTAAAAAATGCAAATGAATTCCGGTGATTGGATTGGCAGTATAGGTGTGGCCCTTCTATTAATTGCTTTTGTTCTAAGTCTTTTAAATGTGATTTCTAAATACGGTTTGGCTTATCTCTTTATGAATTTAATTGGTAGTGGGCTTGCAACTGTTGCTTCGTATCTTATTCATTACATTCCTTTCGTTGTTCTCGAATTTGCCTGGATGATAGCCTCACTGCTTGGTATATGGCAGAAGTATAAATTGAAACAGTGAGAGGTTTTAGATAAGGAATTATTATAGCTTGTCAATTTTCTCTGCAAGCTTTCGATCTTTTTCTGTAACAATATCTCCTGCATCGTGTGTTGATAACCAGATTTCAACCTTATTGTATTCATTGGTCCACTTAGGATGATGATCCATTTTTTCCGCAGCAAGAGCAACTCTTGTCATAAAAGCAAAAGCCTCTGAAAAATCTTTGAAGTCAAACTTTTTATAGAGCTTATTATTTTCTTTTTCCCACATAGTTGTAAATTAAATTTTCAAAAAATAAGATGTTGTTTGTTTTTTATTTTTTCATTTGTCATCTCTGTAATTAATTGAACGGCAGGTATAGTTCTTATTGAGCTGGTAAGGATAGTAATAGCATCATCATGCATTATATCGTCTTTAATAAGCCATAAAAAGTCAAGATGTTTAAATTCCGGGAGTAGATATTCTCCATCATCTTTATTATTGTATAAGTAATGTTTTATTGTGCCAGCTCGTTCTCCATATTCATATATCGGGAAGAAATATTTTCTTGCCTTCTTATTCAGCTGAATTTCGATATTGTTATTGATTCTGAAATTAAACCGCAGCATTTGATTAAGATGCCAGCAAAAACGATAATGTTCTATTGGTGCCACAATTCCCAATAACCGCGTATCTGCGAAAAACTCATCAACCATCACCGAATTATCGATACGAAGCTTCATCATTATAAGAATGGATCAATTAAAAAATAATATCGTAGGTTTTCTC
>JBDUEG010000242.1:0-4050 GCA_040002575.1 Ginsengibacter sp. | reverse complement strand
ATACTTATGCTTCGTAGTTGTTTCATTGAATGTTTTTGTTTCAAATTACTTATAAAAGTTGATGCAGGCTTCGGTTTATTTTTCGCGGATGAATTTTCACGCCTAACTTTAATTTACCTTACTGAAGTGTATTTATCCAACCTGCTTCTTTTTGAAAAAACGATTTGCCACAGAAAGTTTCTTTTCGCACGAAAACCACCAGCACATAATAGAAGATAATACGTCCACATTCGATAAAATTTTTCATCATAATCGTCTTTTAGCTCGTTCCATCTATTTGTAAAATTTTCGTGCCATGCCATAAGAGTTCTATCATAGTCTGGTCCAAAATTGTGGAGGTCTTCTATCAAAAAGATTCCTTCAATTGCCTTCCCCATTTGTGTAATTGAAGGAATGGCATAGTTAGGAAAGATGTACTTGTGTAACCAGGGATCGGGATGAGTTCTTGTATAAGCATTGCCAATAGTTTGCAACAAAAACAAGCCGTCATCTTTAAGGCATTTATTTACTACCCTCATATAAGTACGATGATTTTTTTGTCCCACATGTTCAAACATGCCAAAGCAAACAATACGATCAAATTTTTGATTGAGTTCGCGGTAATCCATATGTTTAATTTCAACCAGCAATCCTTCGCAAAGTGTTTTGGCAAACTTTATTTGCTCGTCGGAAATTGATATTCCCGTTACGCTTACCTGATATTTTTCAGCAGCAAATTTTGCAAAGCTTCCCCAGCCGCAGCCAACATCGAGTATACGCATTCCTGGCTGCAGCTTTAGTTTACGACATGCAAGATCCATTTTAATTTCCTGAGCTTCATCAAGTGATGCGACATTATTCCAATAGCCGCAGGTATAAACCATTCCAGTACCCAGCATCTTGCTAAAGAGATCGTTTCCTATATCGTAATGCCGGTGCACATTGTTTAGAGCCAGCGAACGCGTTTGAAAATTCAAGATTTTCGTGAGGGCTATTCCTGCGATTACCTTTGGGCTTTTTATCTTTTGCTCAAGTTCTGTACCTAGCAAATGTGAAAAAAATTCATCTGGCTTTTGACAATCCCACCATCTTTCCATGTAGGATTCTCCTAACGCAAGCGATCCTCCGGCCAAAACTCTTTTATAAAAAATATCATTATGAACTTGTATATCCCAGGGAGCACTTCCATTAACTGTTATTCCCGCAATTGACAGAAGTTCAATTACCCTGTATTTGGCGCTTTGTGAATGCACGAAATTTTGATTTTTTATTTTATAAAGGCTACGAGGGAGTGTTCATAAGAAGCGGGCAATGTCCATCTGGCGTTTCACAACTTTTATATTGGAAAATCCATTTTTTCTATAAATATATGAAAACGGGGATCCGTTTTTAAAAATGTAAAAAATGGGTAGACATTTGCACTGATTAATAAACTGGCCTTTTCTTCGAATGCCTTTTCCAAATATTGAAACGCCAGGTCATAGTTTTTTGAAGCGTAAGCAACTACCCCTAAAGATAAACCAGAAATAAATTCTGTTTTTGACCGGCTAAGTAATTCATCAAAAATATTTTGCGCCTCTTCAATGTTGTCTGTTTTGAAATAAAGCCATGCAAGTTCCAACAGCGGATATTGGTGGCGACCAGAAACAGTGACCGCAAATTTTATAGATTCAATGGCTTCAGCAGGTTTTTGTAATCCCCATAAAGCCATACTTTGGCTGCTATAAGAAAGAAATGATTTTGAATCTAATTCGATTGCTGTTTCGCAGGCTTCAAATGCTTTTTCGAAATCTCCGGAGCATACATATACTGATGAGAGGGTAATATACGAATGAGAAAGTAAAGGCTCAAGTTCAATTGATTTAAAAGCCTCTTCTACGGCACCAGTATAGTCTCTATACACCCAACTTAAAAAATTGCTGTACCAGTAATGAGTCGGGGCATAGTTTGGATTAACCGCAATGGCTTTTCCGAATTGGATTTTTGCTTCGCTCCAATTCCACTCGTATACAGCAGTTAAATAGGCTAGTACAGAATAAGGTGCGGCAAGGCTGGGATTTAATTCAATAGCTTTTTTAGCGGCCTCTCTTGCTCTCGGAACGGCTTGGTGCGGAGGTAAAACGAAATAGAAAGCAAACAGCAAATACGTGTCTGCTACGCCTGCGTGTGCAAGAGAAAAGCCAGGGTCAATTTCTACCGATTTAAGAAAATATTCCAGGCCCTTTTTTAATCCTGGCCCCCGCCTGTTCCAATAAAACCTTCCCTTTAAATAAAGATCATAAGCTTCTTTACTTTCGGTGGGCGCCTTCGCAATAGTTGCCCTTTCTGTTTCCAGCAAAGTGATCTTTAATTTCTCAGTAATTGCTATTGCAATTTCATCTTGTATGGCAAAAATATCATCCATGTCACGGTCATATCTTTCGCTCCATAAATGAAAGCCGTCCTCTACATTAATAAGTTGCGCAGTTATTCGCAAACTATTGCGTTGCTTTCTCACACTGCCTTCCAACACGGTGCTTACGCCAAGCTTTAACCCTACCTCACGCAGGTCAATATTTTTTCCCTTAAACTGAAAAGAGGATGTTCTGCCGGCAACTTTTAAGTCTTGTAAGTGAGCCAAAGAATTAAGTATTTCCTCTGCTATCCCGTCACTGAAATATTCCTGCTCCGGATCATTACTCATATTTACAAAAGGTAATACTGCTATACTTTTTGCAGGCGCAGAAGATAAAGATAGTGTCGTTTTTTTACCAGTTGTTTTTCCTTTCAAAGAATTAGGCAAAGGCTTCACCAACTTTTCGTGGTCGAGAGCAAACACTTCTATTTCGCGTTCGATATTTTTCAGGCTATAGCTACCCATTGAAATGGTCTTAAATTCCGGGTGGTTATGAAGCTCTTCATTTACTCTATCCGAAATTAGAACACAACCTGCCACTCCCAGCGATTCGATGCGTGAGGCAAGGTTAACCCCATCTCCAAATATATTTCCATCGTTCACAATTATATCACCTACGTGCAAACCGATTCGAACAGGAACACAAGGCGATTCGCAAAAAGACTCTTGCATATGTACGGCACATTGAACGGCTTCGACTACACTTCCAAAAGTGCTTACGGTGCCATCTCCGTAATATTGTACAATCCTACCATTAAAATTTTCGTGTTCTTTTTCTATAATTGAGCGATGACGATCTTTTATTAATATAGCTTTTGGTTCATCCTGCTGCATCATTGCAGAATAACCCTCAATATCTGTAAACATTATAGCAGCTAATTGTCTTGAGTGAGACATAATAAACTCGCTTTACATAGTAAATTACAGCTTTATTTTATATTTCGTTGGCTGAAAAAAATCACTAAATTAGAAAATTTATTACCTTTTGTACCCAACAAAAATTAAAGTTCTTATGGCAGCAGAATTAAAAACCAAAGAGAATAGCGCCAGTGTAGAAAATTTCCTTAACACCATTGGGGATGAAACGAAACGCAAAGATTGTTTTGCTATCGCTGAAATAATGAAGCAGGTTACTAAGAATGAACCAAAAATGTGGGGTACTGCCATTGTTGGTTTCGGAAGTTATCATTATAAGTATGAAAGCGGCCATGAAGGCGATATGTGTATGGCAGGCTTTTCCCCGCGTAAGCAAGCAATTGCTTTATATCTCAGCGGAGTTGTAAAGTCCAACCAGGAATTACTTCAAAAATTAGGAAAGTATAAAACGGGTGGTGGATGTCTCTATGTGAAAAAGCTAGCCGATATTGATGTGAAAGTTTTGAAACAGCTAATTAAAAATTCGCTGGACAATTTAATTAGTAAAAAATAAAAACGTACGGCTTCAATTTCGTGAAGCATAATATTCCCAACTGAAGCAAATTTTTCTCAATATATATTTGTATTACGCTCTTTTAAAGCCGCTCTTCTATACGCTGTTTCGAAAACTATTTTTCCTTTGTCCAAATACAGCTTCTCCGTTCGTCATTGAGGTATAATTATTTTTTACAATTAAATTAATAACCATGGACAAGAATTCTAATTCACTCAACTGGTTTGAGATCCCTGCTCTTGATATT
>JBDUEG010000241.1:0-4071 GCA_040002575.1 Ginsengibacter sp. | reverse complement strand
CAGGAATAGAAATATTAAATTCTTTTTCAAATTCCATGATTAATTCAACGGTGTCTAAACTGTCTGCACCTAAATCGTTAGTAAAAGAAGCTTCAGATGTTACTTCAGCCTCATCAACTCCTAATTTGTCAACAATGATTTTTTTAACTCTTGTTGCAATGTCTTGCATGATTGTAAAATTTAGTTAATACGGCTACAAAAATATACTTTTTGAAATAAAAAAAAATTTAATAACTCGTGATCGTGATTAGGGCGAAGACATGTCATAGAATAAGGAATTCTATTTATCAAAATATTGAAATTTTTTAGTCACTATCGCAAATTTCTATCGGTGTATGCATAAATATTTTCCGCCATTATATGAAATCGTTGACTTATTTTACTCCCGTTTGAGTGATTCTAAAAGACGAAAACTCCAGGTTTCTTTTTTAAACTTTTAAGGGGAACAGATTTTTTTCAAGAAAATAAAAATTGTATTTTTAATTGGTATTCGAAACCCCCTTACTACTCTCTTATGCCTATAAAACAAATAGACCATGGTACCAAGGAATATAAGCAAATGGTCAATTTGCGGCATGAACTATTACGCAAACCACTAAATCTTACTTTTCAAAAGGATGAACTTGATAAAGAAAAGAGTGATATCCTTATTGGTGCCTTCGAAGAAGAAAGGATGCTTGGCTGTTGTCTGTTAACAAGAGTAGATAAAGAATATGTAAGACTTCGTCAGATGGCTGTACAAAATAATCTACAGGGTAAAGGTATCGGTGCCGCGATGTTGAATTTTGCTGAAAATGTAGCGAGAGACATGGGTTATAAATATGTTTCAATGCATGCACGCCTAACCGCGACCGGGTTTTATAAAAAAGTAGGCTACAAGATTACCGGCGATGAATTCTCTGAGTTATCCATCCCGCATTTTATCATGGAGAAACGATTATATTAAGGCGGTCTCAATTAAAAATTGATATTCTATTTTTCCTATAATTCCTCCTTTTGAGAACCCAAGAACTTGTTTTAAATGAAATACTTGCCTGGGCAAAGTACAAGGAAAATATAAGGGCTGTTGTAATGACAAGTTCCCGGGCAAATCCAAACGCTTCTATCGATATTTTTTCTGATTATGACATTGAGTTGATGGTGACAGGCCTTAATGCTTTCAGTAAAAACGAAGAATGGATTTGTCATTTTGGAAAGGTGATTGCTAACATTAAAGAGATAAACAGAAAATCACTCACCCAATTAGTTTTGTATAGCGATGGCATACGAATAGATTTTCAAGTCTACACAGTTACCGAATTTAATAAAACGATTCTGAAATCCTTTCTTCCCACACACTGGGATATTGGCTATAAATTTTTATTAGATAAAGATGAGATCGCCTGTAAGCTTCCTCTGCCTACAAATACTTTATATAATACATCCAGGCCAACCGAAACAGAATTCATAGCACTAGTAAAAGATTTTTGGTGGGATGTAACCTACGTTGCAAAAAGTTTATGGAGGGATGAAATTTTTTATGCGAAGTACATGGCCGAATGTCTTATTCATAATAACTATTTAAAAAAAATGATCGAATGGCATATTGGCTCAACAAGTAGTTGGCTGGTTAATATTAATAAGGATGGAAGATGGTTTAAGCGATACCTCGATGAGGAAACGTGGAACCAGGTTGAAAGAATTTATTCGGACAACGATATTGAACATAACTGGCATGCTCTCTTTGTTACTACAAGTTTATTCAGCAAGGTTGCTACAGAACTAGCTGTCCAATTAAATTATGAATATCCGATTTTAATGGAAAAAGATATTCTGGAATATTTAAAAAAGATTCAACGGCTTGAAAAGAATGCCACTAACTTCTAGCTTTTATAAGATGTCCTTACTTTTTTATTTTATCTTTTAATATCTGCCTCGCTTCATACAAGCTACCATCTTCGAATGCTTCTTTTGGGATAATAAAAAAAGAACGGCTATCGAAATATAAATGAAAAAAATGCGGGCTTTCAATCATAGTGCTGAAAGCACTCCATGGCCAGCTTTTGCTGCCGCGTTCATTTTCAAGGAACATATGCTGCTCCTGAAAGCTTACTTTAAAGCGGTCTTTAAAAGTGGCAGCCTTTCTATAAATAATGTTAGGTAAAATAAACCAGAACGATATCATTAGAATAAACCATAAAAATGAACTTCCTAAAAATGCATAGGCAGAAACTTTCTTCAAAAAATAAAATCCTGCCGCAACTATTGCAAAAACGTTCACCAATATCATCATTATCTTAATTTCCTTTCTTGTAATAAAGTGATATCGCAATGCCTGCAAAACCTTTGGTTTACTGTAAGTGAAGTAGGAGGATGTCATACTAAATAGTTGCGATGTAATTAGAAAGACGGTATCGTGCGGTAAATCGGTAAAAAACCCCGACGAAAAAACTGATAATCAATTTTCAATAAAATTATCGAAAATGAAACATACAAAATCTTATACTTTACTTATACTTCACATTTCCTCTTGGTAATTCATTTTAACCTGCGGAAATCTACGGCTGTACGATCGATTATGAAAAGGAATCTGCTTGCTGTTGCAAGAGTATAGCCTGGCGATGTTGATACTATTTTGGAGAAGTAAATTATTTGTAAAAATTATAAAACAAACAGCACTCAACCCTATCACTGTACCTGGTCTAAAATTTTTACTTCAGTCCTGCGATTCTTTTGTCGACCTTCTTCAGTGGTATTTTCTTCTATGGGTTCTTCCGCGCCGTAGCCCTGAGCAACAAGCCTGTTATTACTTATACCTTTTGAAATAAGGTATTCAACTATAGACTTTGCTCTTTCTAATGACAACACAAGATTTTTTTCATCACTGCCTACATTATCTGTGTGGCCTCCTATCTCTATTCTCTCGTTAGGCTTTCTATTTAAATAGTCCACCAGGTCGTCAAGCGCTGTATGAGATTCAGGCCTTAATGTAAATTTTCCAAAATCAAATTCCACATTCTCCAACACGAATGTTTTGGGGGGATCAAATTCAAGATTAACTGTGAAAGGACTTTTAAAATAAGAATTAGGCTTAAGAGCCGGTATTTCTAAAACATTTTGAATAATAGAATCTTTGAAACCCATAATGAATATATCATACTTATCGCCTGCGGGGAGACGGGTGGAAAACTTTCCTGCTTCATCACTTATTACCTGGTATTCATTATTGTTTTTCTGACTTCTGAAAATAACAAGCTCATTATTTTGAGGCAGCCTTGTTCTCATATCCACAACGCTTCCATCTACTTTAGCATCTTTAGGAAGATTTAACGTGGTAGTGTTTTGGGAATAGTTGCTTAGAACAAAAGTTAAAGACGTTATTAATAGGAGAAGTGGTTTCATTTTTTTTTGATAAAGCTAAAAAATAGTGATTAAAAGATTGAATGGCCACATAAGTGGTTGCATGTGCTCTTAAGCTAATAGCAACGAAAAAACGAGCAATTTATTTTTGCTGAGAGCCACTCCCCCAGACTTATGTAATTCAAACGTATTGAAAGATCTAATTTGCAAATAACAAAAAAGCCACTCTGAAAGTGGCTTCTTTACATTGTGCCCAAGACGACTTTAACTACATCCCATACTATTACCGCAATTCAAACACTTGTAGCAGGTACCGCTGCGGATAGTTATATGTCCGCAAGTATTACATGCCGGCGCATCACTCTGCATATTTTTAGCTGCAGAGTTTACAGCATCGAAAGAACTACCCGCTTTTTTAGTATGTTCAGTGCGATGCATTTTTGGTGATGGCGCTTTACCATTGCCCGAGCCTATCACTCTTACTTCACTTAATTCGTGAACACGATCGCCGATAGTTGGAGTATTTACATCCCATGGTTCATTACCAAGATTTTCTACTTCAGGTTTATCGAGTACATGGACTAAATCATTTCTTCCCAAATATTCATAAGCCAAAGAGCGGAACATGAAATCAATAATAGAAGTGGTTGTTTTTATGTTTGGATGATCTACCATGCCAGATGGTTCAAACCTGGTAAATACAAATTTTTCTACAAACTCTTCTAAAGGAAC
>JBDUEG010000240.1:0-4123 GCA_040002575.1 Ginsengibacter sp. | reverse complement strand
AAGGCCATCCACCTTCCTGGTAAGCTGTATGAAAATAAATTCCTGAATTGGATCCGGGCAATGTCATTACATCAGCTTTAAATTCAAAGTTTTTAAAATCATGGTTTTTCACGGCTCCATCATAAAACAGGTGTGCGGTTTCTCCGTTTACAGCAATCATACCGTCCTCAATTTTAAAAGTTTCAGGGTGGTTACCTACTTTCCATCCGGAAAGCGATTTGCCATCAAATAAAGAGATCCATTCATTATCACTATCACTTTGCTTT
Source organism: Ginsengibacter sp. (assembly GCA_040002575.1). Classification (GTDB taxonomy): domain Bacteria; phylum Bacteroidota; class Bacteroidia; order Chitinophagales; family Chitinophagaceae; genus Ginsengibacter. The sequence goes on along the minus strand of JBDUEG010000240.1, from coordinate 3,857 downwards.
AATGAAGCTCCGCAAAAAATGATACAAATTGTAATTGCAAAGCAAACCGTAGATATTTTCATGACATGATCGTTTAATGATGAAATGTTGAAATGAAACTACCATTTTTATTTGAAACCGAAAATGAAAAATGCCCGGCTTGTTAACCGGGCATGATGTATATAAAAGGAAATTGAATTTTAAAAATTAATTCCAACACCAAACTTAAAAGCACTATTATAAGATTTTACATTTTGATTTGCATCCATTTTAGAAAGGCCATAATCGTAAGAAGCCATAAGATTAATACCATTAGTAAGCTGGTAGCCGATGCCGCCTGTAACACCTACATCCCATTTATTGAATTGCGAAGTTGCATCAGTTGTGTTATTAAAAAGGTTGATACCTAAAACGCCCGCAGTAGTTTTAAGATCGGCATGGGTAAGGTATGAAACCTGTGGACCGGCAAATAATTGCAATCCGCCAAAATTCGCTTTTAATAAAACAGGCACATCAATGTATTGCAATTGGAGTTTGGCTTTTGCACTGGCACCAAGAAATTCAACGCCCTTTAAATTGAGAGCGCCATTGAGCTCGTAACCTTTCTGAGAGTAATACAATGCAGGTTCTATTGAAACCACATCTGTAACAGGAAGGCTTGCATAAGCACCCGCAAAAAAGCCTGTGGTATTTGAAGATTTTATTGCACCACCTGTAAAATCAATCAACTTATTAAGATTGTCAGCGGCATCACCTCTTACACCTGCGTAAGAGATACCTGCCCTTACTCCAAATGAAGGGCTTACCTGGGCAAAAGTAAATGTAGAGGCTACCATTGAAAGGATGAGTAAAATTTGTTTTTTCATAATATAGATAGAGCCGGGGTTTACAGCCGTTCTGATAATTCAGAGATAAAAAAAAGAAGAAGGATTAATGATGGAATTGTAAGTTTTTGTTAATGGGTGAAGTACATCGAAAGTGAAAAGTAAAAAGCAGCAAGCACTCTTCTCTTTATGACGCGGTGATTGATTTTGCAATATATTTTCAAAATCAAATTCTAACTTTAGAGTATGAAGTTTTTGATGATGATTTTAATGCTTCTTATTTTTATTTTCACAGGTAAATCTCAAGGCCTTGATGAATATGCTCAAATAGATAGGATCGCTTTAAGTATTCCTTCATCTCAGACGAATAACACCAGCGATATTGCTGCATATATTAATGCTCACTTCGATACAGATTCAAAAAAAATACGGGCTGCCTTTACCTGGGTTGCCAATAATATTAAATATGATGCAGCACATCTTCACAGGGTAATTTTAAATGAAGATCATGAACAGAGAGTGACATGGGCAATTGAAAGGAAGAAAGGTGTTTGTGAAAATTTTGCTGCTATCTTAACTGACATATGCATAAAATGCGGACTAAGATCATATGGAGTAGAAGGCTATACCCGACATAATGGATACCTCGATAAATCAGGCCATGCATGGAGTGCCGTATTTGTTGACAACGATTGGTATCTCTATGATCCTACATGGGATGCCGGCTTCCAGGAGAACGGCCAATTTATTGGACGGCAGGGAGCAAACTATTTCCAGGTACCACCGACTGAGTTTATAGAATCACACATGCCCTTTGACCCCATGTTCCAGTTTCTTGAAAAGCCGCTTTCATACCAGGAATTTGCAAACGGTTTTATCAAGGCAAATCATGCGGATTATTTTAATTATAAGGATTCGATTGATGCTAATGAAAAGCTTGTTCCTCTTGCCCAGTACGAAGCTGCCGCCAGGCGAATTGAAAGAAATGGTATTCCCACACAGAATGTCTCTACCCGGCTTAAGCAACTGAGAATGGAAAAGGAAATTATTTACCAGGATACGGATGCAGATCTGTATAATTCAGCAGTTGCAGATTACAAAGAAGCAATAGCGGATTTCAAAACATTTCTCAATTACAGGAACAACCAGTTTATTCCTGTAAAGCCAATGGTTGAGATAGAGGCGATGCTTGATGCGATCTTAAAACAAGTTGCGGGCGCGGATAGTAAACTCATGAAAGTTAATCAGTCAAAAGCCACTTTAACGTTGAACACCGGGGACGTAGAAAAAGTATTAAATGATCTGGTAACCCAGGTTAAGGAGGAACAGATATTTTTAAAAAATTATTTAAGCAGTGCTAAAGAGAAATAACGGGTTCCGATAATCTTTGAAACTGTTTAGCTTGATACTGTAGTAGTATTTTCTGAATTCTCTGTTCTGCTATGCCGGCCACGGCCGCAACGATTCTTCCACTCAGCTTTAAATTCTTCCCGCTCTTCAGCAGTCATATTACCCCATTTATCCTGCATGCCTTTTTTCCATTGATGGCTTCCCCTGTTCCAGCCACCGCCCCTGCGGCCGAAGCTTCCAAACAGTATCTTGCTTAACACTAATATCCCTAGTGCCTGCCAAAATGTAATAGTACTTACACCAAGAACCGCTGGCAATATTGCATTCCATAGAAACATTACCAATGCGCCGAATAGTAAGATAGCTGCAATAAAAAATGCAACGAATTTCAACACTATTTGAAACTTAAACCTTTTCATTTTATTTGTTTTTTAAATCGTTTAATAATTGTTCGCCTTCTTTTAAATAAAAATTATACCTATTGAAAGAAACACGGTGCTTCAATCCTTCGACAAGCTCAGGATGACAAACTCCCAGTGAGTAATGGTAAATACACATATTTTAAGCTTTTTTAAACAAACTTTTACTTTTATGAAGTGTCAGGCTGAGCCTGTCGAAGCCCATTTAATAATTCAGCAATTCTTCTTTCAATAACAACAAGCGCTCTCTCAAATGCAGTACAGCATACCGTTTACGGCTAATAAGCGTTGCTACACTAACTCCTGTTTCTGCAGATATTTCTTTGAAAGGAATGTCTTCTATTTCATTTTTAATAAATACTTCCCGTTGCTCCGCCGGCAGCTCATCAAGAGCACTTTGAAGTTCTTCCCAGAATAAATTTCTCAGGTATTCTGTTTCAGAATTATCATTGGTAGCGAGTAGCATTTCTTTCCAGTCAAAGTTATCTTCCTCGGTTTCAGATATGCCGAACACATCATCTGCCAGGGGTAACTTTTGCTTACGATAGCTGTCAGTAATTTTATTTCTTGCTACCGTAAAAAGCCAGCTTCCGACCCGTTCTATTGGCTCCGTGTTTCCTGCAAACTGATAAAAGACATCCTGCAAAATATCTTCTGCATCTTCAGTAACTGACACACGCTGTTTGATAAACCCCATAAGCCGCCTGCTATACTCTTTTATTATTCCCGCAATATTAGTTGACCGCTCTGTCGTCATTTGTTTTTCTATAACAAGTACATCATTCATCTATTAATGAAGACGTACATAAAAGCATTATGTTTTAAAGGTGAGAATAAAAGTTGATCCGGACTGAAGCCGTGGTATAAGTTGGGGTGGCTAAATAAATAAAGAAACGTTTTATACCGGTTGACGGTGAAGATTATTTTTCATTTCCCGATTTATTTAAAACATTTCTTTCCGTCATCCGTCTATCTTTTAGTAAACAATTTTTTTATTTAAAAACGAACAACATGTACTACAATCAGTCGTTTGCCGCAAAAGGCAATTACGGAGGCAGGCATCAGCAGCTGCCCATCCGATCAATGCAAAGAGCTGCCGTAAACATTTACAAAACAGAAACCAGTTATGAAATGCTGGTTTTCGCCCCGGGACGCATTCGGGAACATTTCAAACTGGATGTTAAAGGAAATGAACTAATCATTTCTTACACGCCACCTGAAGGTTTTCCAAAAGTGGAATGGACCAGGCGTGAATACAGCCGGGGAGGTTTTGAAAGAACCTTTA
>JBDUEG010000239.1:0-4153 GCA_040002575.1 Ginsengibacter sp. | reverse complement strand
TGATACAGCAAGAAAGCAGGTTAAATGTAGCAGATAACAGCGGAGCAAAGGAAGTTTTGTGCATTCGTGTTCTCGGCAACTCTGGTCAGGATTATGCGCATGTTGGAGATAAAATAGTTGTATCAGTTAAGGATGCAATACCAGCGGGTGGTATTAAAAAAGGGACCGTAAGCACTGCTGTAATTGTGCGCACCAAAAATAAGCTTAGGCGTAAGGATGGATCTTATATCAGGTTCGATGATAATGCTGTAGTTCTGTTGAACGCTTCAGACGAGCCAAGGGGTACCAGGATTTTTGGGCCAGTTGCCCGGGAATTAAGAGACAAGGGGTATATGAAGATAATTTCCCTTGCCCCTGAAGTATTATAAAGTATCTTTGCAGCCCTAAAAAAATTGGGGAACTAATTAATAAACAGACAAAATATTTGTCAGAAATGAAGACAAGATTTAAACCGAAGTTTAACATAAAGAAAGGCGATTCAGTGGTAGTGATAACCGGTGATGATAAAGACCTCAAAAAACCGAGGAAGGTACTGGAAGTCGTTACAGAAAAAAACCGTGTACTTGTGGAAGGGGTAAATATCGTCACAAAACATACTAAACCTTCTGCTCAAAACACAAAAGGTGGAATCACGAAAATAGAAGCGCCAATAGCTATTTCTAATGTTATGCTTTGGGATGCAAAATCTTCATCACATTCAAAAATCAGCAGGAAAAGAGAGGATGGAAAATTAGTTAGAACTGCTAAAAAATCAGGGGAGGTAATAAAACAATGAGCACTGATAAATACACACCACGGCTTGCAGAAAAGTACAAGAAAGAAGTTGTACCTGCCCTAATGAAAAAATTTGCTTATAAAACAGTGATGCAGGCTCCGAGGCTTGAGAAAGTTTGTATTAATAGAGGCGTTAACGGCGCAGTTGCTGATAAAAAATTAGTAGATGTTTCCATTGAAGAGCTTACAACCATTACGGGTCAGAAGGCGGTAGCAACGATGTCAAAAAAGGACATTTCAAATTTCAAGCTTCGTAAAAATATGCCGATTGGAGCAAAGGTTACTTTACGTGGCGTGAATATGTATGAATTTCTGGACAGGCTGGTTTCAGTGTCCCTTCCCCGTGTTAGGGATTTTAAAGGTATCAGTGATAAATCATTTGACGGCCGTGGTAATTATACTTTAGGTGTTACAGAACAAATAATTTTCCCTGAGATTGATATTGATAAGGTAAATAAAATTACAGGTCTTGATATCACTTTTGTAACAACGGCTTCTACTAACGAAGAAGCTTTTGAATTATTGAAAGAATTAGGTATGCCATTTAAAAATGTAAAGAAGTAACCCTTCTATAAATAGGGTGACAAATAAAGATAAAAATTATGGCTAAAGAGTCAGTTAAAGCAAGGCAGAGAAAACGTGAAAAGATGGTAGCGCAATTTGCCGATAAGAGAAAAGCTTTGAAAGCGGCAGGTGATTACAGGGGGCTTGACCTTCTGCCTAAAAATGCTTCTCCGGTTCGTTTAAAAAATCGTTGCCAGCTTACGGGCCGGCCTCGTGGCTATCTAAGGCATTTCGGACTGTCAAGAAATATATTTCGTGATATGGCATTGCAGGGAAAGATTCCAGGCGTAAAAAAGGCAAGCTGGTAAACCCCATAGATCCTGAAAGGAATATGGTAATATTAAACTTTTAAAATAAACACTCCCTTAGGGAGATGGAGGGTAAAAAAATGGTTACTGATCCTATAGCAGATTATTTGACAAGAATTCGGAATGCACAAATGGCAAGCCATAGAGTTGTTGAAATTCCCTCTAGTAATTTGAAAAAGCGAATTACAGAAATTCTTTATGACAAGGGATATATTTTAAAATACAAATTCGAAGATGACTCAAAGCAAGGATTAATAAAAATTGCTTTAAAGTACGATCCTCAGTCAAAGCTTCCTGCTATTCAAAGTTTGGAAAGAGTAAGCCGTCCGGGATTGCGGTCATATTCTAAACCTGACGAATTTAAGAGGGTAAAAAACGGTTTAGGCATCGCTATCGTATCAACATCGAAGGGTGTAATGACTGACAAAGAAGCGAAAGCGCAGAAAGTTGGTGGGGAAGTATTGTGTAATATTTATTAATCTATTTTTTGGTGAGATGATTAAGCCTTAGTCGTGGCTGAACACAACCAAAAATTACTATAAAACAAAAGCGGCTATGTCTAGAATTGGAAAGAATCCGGTAACGATCACAAACGGGGTTAATGTAAGCCTGGGGAATGATAATGTAATAACAGTTAAAGGTCCCAAAGGTGAATTGAAGCAAGCCATTGATCGTGATATTAAAGTAGAGATTAAGGATGATAAAATTGAGTTTGCCCGTCCCACTGACCAAATCAGGCACAGGGCTATGCACGGTTTATATCGCTCTCTTGTAAACAATATGGTACAGGGAGTAACTGTTGGATATTCTAAACAACTTGAATTGGTTGGTGTGGGATACAAAGCAGCCAACCAGGGAAACCTTCTGGACCTTTCTTTGGGTTTCTCGCATAATATCATCATTGAGATACCTAAGGAACTAAAAGTTTCAACCGCACAGGAAAAAGGTAAGAACCCGGTGATTACGCTTGAGAGTATTGATAAGCAGTTATTAGGTGCAGTGGCCGCCAAAATACGCAGCCTCCGTAAACCGGAACCTTATAAGGGAAAGGGTGTGAAATTTGTTGGGGAAGTCTTACGCAGAAAAGCAGGTAAATCTGCAGGTAAGTAAGACCCGGCTCGGATTTAAAATAAATTTAAGAGACCATACGCCCCTTCAAGGGTTTGGGTAAAAATAAAAAACATGAATTCAAAAGTTACTGCCAGGCAAAAGATAAGATATCGTATCCGCAAGAAAATAAGTGGAAGCGCAACAAAGCCAAGGCTAAGTGTTTTCAGAAGTAATAGTGATATATACGTTCAATTAATTGATGATGAAAATGGCGCAACTTTGGCTTCTGCATCTTCTCGTCAAAAAGATGTAGCTGCTCAAAAGGCGAACAAGGTGGAGAAAAGCAAATTAGTGGGTGCTGCTATTGCACAAAAGTCTGCTGAATTAGGAATTAAGGATGTCGTGTTTGATAGAAGTGGTTATATATATCATGGACGTGTGAAGGCCGTGGCAGAAGGCGCAAGAGAAGGTGGATTGGTTTTTTAACGATCTCATCCCAGAAAGCATATTCACGATCATTCATCAGAGACAAGAGTTGAGTAGGAAAAATAAATAACAATGCCAATACTTCACGTTCCTCTCTTTCGTAGAGAAGTTGAGGTGAGGCTTAAAAAATCATGATGTTAAAACCAAATTCAGAAAGAATTCGCGGCGCAGATCTCGAGCTTAAAGAGAAAGTAGTTTCTATAAACCGTGTTGTTAAGACAACAAAGGGTGGAAGAGCATTTAGCTTTTCTGCTTTGGTGGTTGTAGGTAACGAGAATGGTGTAGTTGGGCAAGGCTTGGGCAAGGCAAAAGAAGTGCAGGAAGCTATCCTGAAGGGAATAGACGATGCTAAGAAAAACCTTATCAAAGTTCCTATTATGCATGGCACTATTCCTCACGAGCAGTGGAGCAAAGAAGGTGCTGCAAAAGTTTTAATTAAGCCAGGAGCACCGGGTACGGGAGTTATTGCAGGAGGAAGCATGCGTGCCGTGTTAGAAAGTGCTGGTATACATGATGTGCTCGCAAAATCACTTGGCTCTTCTAACCCACACAACGTGGTTAAGGCTACAGTAAAAGCATTAGCAACTCTAAGAGAACCAATTGAAGTTGCTAAAACAAGAAATATTTCTTTGAAAAAAGTTTTTAACGGGTAATAAAGCCGGAAAAATTACTTAAGATGAAAAAGATCAAAATCAAGCAAGTGAAAAGTGGAATTGACAGGTCTGAGCGCCAAAAGCTAACGCTTCGTGCACTTGGATTAAAAAAGATGAATGCCACTAAAGAAGTCGAAGCCACTCCACAAATTTTGGGAATGATCAAAAAAGTAGATCACCTGATATCAGTGGAAGAGCTGGCTTAAGCATTAATATATATAAAAGTGATCCTGATATTTATTAGGAGTTAAGTTCAAAAAAAGCACAATGCAAATACATGATTTAAGGCCCGCGATAGGAGCTACTCATAAAGAAAAA
>JBDUEG010000238.1:0-4160 GCA_040002575.1 Ginsengibacter sp. | reverse complement strand
AGGAGTAAGTGTCCGCTTTAATTCATTAGCTGGTGATGATGGCAATGAAGACATTTTTAATTATGCTATCCAATATTACACGGTAAATATTAATTAAACATAAAAAACAAAAATTAATAATTGAATTGAGAATGCGCCAGGTAAATTTCTTATAGAAGTTAGATAGAAAATATATTAGTAATAAAAATTATCCGCCAATCGCAATCATACTTCTATTATGAATATCCTCTGTATGAATTTTTTCAAAGTCTTTGGTAAACTGTCCGCCAAGTTCTTTTTCTTTTGAATGAATACTTCCATAAATCAATGGAATAATATCGCCACCGCCTCTGAATACAGTTAAGAGATCCGTCTCCTCTTGTGAGAATAAGCAGTTTTTCATTTTTCCATCTGCAGTTAATCTCATCCTGTTGCAACCGCTGCAAAACGGTGCGCTCATAGTACTTATCACTGCAAACGTACCTTTGTGCCCGGGCACTGTGTATTTTTTCGCAGTGTCATGTATGTCATCGTCGAGCCGCGATACCGGATAGCGCTTTTCAATTACCTCCATGATCTCCTTCCAGGTAAAAACCTTATTACTGGTCCAGCGATTACTGTCAAACGGCATGAATTCTATAAAGCGTACATGCACATTTGTATCTTTGGTCCACTCAATAAAATCATTAATCTCATTTTCATTAAGGCCCTTCATTACTACCACATTCACTTTTACATGGAAATTATTTTCTACGAGAAGATTAATATTTTCAAAGACTCTTTCAAATTGATTTCGCCTTGTAATAAGATTAAATTTTTCCGGCTGCAAAGTATCAAGGCTGATATTTAAAGATTGAATCTTTGCCTCTTTTAATACATCAATGAAATCGTGAAGCCTCGTGGCATTGGTGGTAAGCGTAAGCTTAACGGGCAATTTTGACAAGCGCAATATAATGTCTTCGGCACCTTTGCGTACAAGAGGTTCACCGCCGGTAAGCCTTATTTTGTTTACGCCGTGCTCAACAAATATTTTTGCGATCGCTTCTATCTCATCAACCTGCATAAGTTTAGGCGAGGGTGTAAAAACATAATCTTCTTCAGGCATACAGTAAAAGCAACGGAGATTGCAATTGTCCGTTAAAGAGATACGGAGATAATCGTGCACTCTATTGTATGTATCTTTTATCATCAGGGTATATTTATTATTCTACAGGCAAGTACACTATCCTCTTTAAAGTCAATCAGTGTCAATATCCAAAATTATTATAATTGTTTCCAAAAGATTTATTTATTCGCAAATGCGAAGAATCACATAATTCCATATAGTTTCTTAGTCAATAAGCTGTTTCTTTCAAAATGTAATTGCTTTATCTTTAAATAAAACATAGCAATGAAATACTGTTCATTTCTGTTACTGCTTTTTATTCCCTCAATAATATTTTCACAGGGTAAATGGACGGCCTTATACAACGGTAAAGATTTGAAAGGCTGGGATACTTATATAGGGCCACCACTCGATGATGCTGGAAAGAAACTGAGCGAAACTCCCGTAGGATTAAATAATGACCCAAAACATGTATTTACTATTGTAGACAAGGATGGAGAAAAAGTAATCCGCATTTCTGGCGAGAGCTGGGGCGGTATTTCAACTATAAAGCAGTATGCTGATTTTCATTTACAATTACAATTTAAATGGGGCGCACTTACATGGGGGCAAAAGAAAACCAAAAAGAAAGACAGCGGCTTGCTTTACTTTGCCACCGGCGATCATGGTGCAGACTACGGCGCATGGATGCGCTCACAGGAATTTCAAATTGAAGAAGGAAATAGTGGTGACTATTGGGGAGTAGCCGGCGGAATGCAAAACATTCCGGCTGTTATGAATGCCGATAGTGAATATGTTTATAATCCGTCAGGCCAGGTTTATACTTTCAGTGCGACAAGTAAAAGAGGCCGCTACTGTAAAAAACGTGGAGATGCAGAAAATGCCACCGGCGAATGGAATACCCTCGACCTGTATTGCCACGGCGATACCAGTGTTCATATTATCAACGGGCAGGTAATGATGGTGCTTTACCATTCCAGCCAATTGGAGAACGGCCAGGCTATACCGCTGGTAAAAGGGAAAATACAAATTCAGTCAGAAGGTGCCGAGGTTTTTTATAAAAATATCAGGATAGAGCCATTAAACGCGATCTCGCCACGTTTCCTAAATTGATTAGCTTCCATTTATGCTACTGCAAACTATAGACGATGTTATTAGCACACTCACTACTATTGTAAAAGATTGTGAGCAGGCAAAAAACCGCAGCGGGTACTTTGCAGCTTTATATAAACGCATGACCATAGCAGTGAAGGATGGTATGGATAAAGGAGCCTTCATGGACGCTGACCGGATGGGAAAATTAGATGTGGTCTTTGCAAGCCGCTATCTCAACGCATACGACGCTTATAACAAAAATGAAACGTGCAGCACATCCTGGAAGTATGCGTTTGATGGATGCATCAATGAATCCCTTACGGTAATTCAACAATTGATTTTAGGTATTAATACCCACATCAACCTTGACCTTGCTATTGCCTCCGCGGTTGTTGCTCCGGGAGATTCTATTCACAAGCTGGAAGTTGATTTCAATCGTATTAATGATGTAATCGCTTCTTTATTTGATGATGTACAGCAATGCCTTGAGGATGTTTGGCTGCCAATGAAATTTTTGAAGAAGGTTGGTAAGACGCAGCAAACGAATGTGCTCAACTTCAGTGTGGGAGCAGCACGTAAAACTGCCTGGGCGAATGCCATTATACTTGCCGGTATGAATCAAAATCAACAGCAAGCCTATATACAGCAAATGGATAGTGCAGTCTATCATATTGCACAAAAAATAATTCACCCCGGCTTTTTAGAAAGCACTTTAATGAAGACTATTCGAATGACTGAATTCGATGATGTTGCCCGTACCATTAAGCTGATTGATACAACAGTGGTTAATTAACGGCGTTTGAATAAGCCTGCTTTATATCTAAGGACGATTTCGTTAAAATCTAAAACCACAATTGGACTAATTTTACCGGATGAGTAAAGTACGCATGGCAAACGAAAAGAGGCCGGCACTTCAAAACACCTATCCTAATCTGACATTAAAGGAAAAATTTGCTGCTCTGAAAAATCTGCCAAGATTTTTTAAACTGGTATGGCAAACTAATCATCGGTACACAATAATTAATGCAGTATTGCGGTTGCTGCGCTCTGCATTACCAGTAGCCATTTTATATGTCGGTAAATTAATTATAGACGAGGTAATAGTATTAAGCAAAACCTCAACGCCGGATCATAGCTTGTTGTGGAAACTGGTAATAACCGAATTTGCACTTGCTATTATTTCTGATGGATTGAGCCGGGCGATTTTACTGGTAGATGGTTTATTAGGCGATCTTTTTTCCAATCATACTTCTGTAAAGATCATGGAGCATGCGGACACCCTTGATCTTGATCAGTTCGAAGACTCAGCATTTTATGATACGCTTGAAAGGGCGAGGCAGCAAACCGTAGGCCGCACCGTTTTATTATCGCAGGTGATGACGCAGGTGCAGGATATGATTACCATGATATTTCTTTTAGCTGGCCTGATGACATTTAATCCATGGCTTATTTTATTGTTATTGGTGGCAATCGTTCCGGCTTTCCTGGGCGAGTCTTACTTCAATGACCGAAGCTATGCGCTCACACGCGGCCAAACTCCCGAACGCCGTGAACTTGATTACATGCGTTACCTGGGAGCAAGCGATGAAACTGCCAAAGAGGTTAAGCTTTTTAGTCTTTCGCGTTTTTTAGTTGACCGGTTTAAAACACTTAGTAATAAGTTTTATGCTGATAATAAAAAGCTATCGATCAGGCGTGCCACCTGGGGAACCGTGTTTGCGCTCTTAGGCAGTGCAGGTTATTATGCAGCTTATATTATTATGATCATGAAGACGGTGGACGGCGCTCTTACTATTGGAACGCTTACCTTTCTTGCAGGATCGTTCCGGCAATTGAGGAGCCTGCTGGAAAATATATTATCGAGGTTTACATCCGTGTCACAAGGTGCTATTTACTTGCGTGATTTTTTTGATTTTTTTGAAATACAACCAAAAATAAGAATCAGCGAAAAACCCATTGCATTTCCCAATCCTATAAAGCA
>JBDUEG010000237.1:0-4164 GCA_040002575.1 Ginsengibacter sp. | reverse complement strand
TTTTAGATATAGCCGCCGTGTTCCTTGCCTCTCTACGGCTCGGAGAATTGGACGCGGCTAAGGAGTATTGATGGTACAATAGACGACTCCACGAAAATTTATTCAATGGCTGGAAGTGAAGAACAAAATCCAACGATGAGCCCACAGTAATTGGTAACTCTTATAAAGCAAGCAAAACGCTCTCCCGTTGAAAGAGATACGTGGTATAAATTGGTTAAGGATTATTCTATTTCGGAGAAACCAATTTTTGATGCTTCGTTTAACTAATCTTCAAAACTATCTGTGCTTAGCGAAGCCTCTTTCCCACAGAAAAAATTTAAAAAATGAATTACTTTTTATTAATCATTCTTATGTTAGATAGGGATTATTAATCACGAGTAGGAAAAGTAAATTTTTCTCTATTACCATTTCTGACAACTTCTACTTCTAAACTTCCTTTTTGTTTATATAAGCTATCATTGGGCAAAACATAGTGCCAAATTTTTTCATCCTTAATAGCACAAATAAATATATTATGCAATGTATCAATAGAATTATCCTGCCTAAATATTATTGCCCCGAAACATCCGGTTTGCTCTTCATATTTCTTCACAACTACACCATTTATCATTAAAGGTTTAATGTTTTCATTGACATACGTGTCATAGCCAGACCCGAAAATGCAACTGTTTAATAATATAATACAGATACTAGTTGTAACTGAATATCTCTTGATTTCCATCTTAGTAGCGGGTCAGCGTAATTTTTCTTATCCTTATGCTGACTTTGGTTCAGCAAAGTTTAACTATATAATTTTGTCTCCATTATTCCCTATAATCCATTCCCAAATTATACATTACAAAGCTCCAGATATCAGCGACTTCCTCTATCTGTTTGCCCGTAGGCTTACCCGCTCCGTGGCCTGCTTTGGTTTCAACGCGAATCAGTGTTGGATTTGTTCCATCATTATCAGCTTGCAATGTTGCAGCAAATTTAAAACTGTGTGCAGGAACAACCCTGTCATCGTGATCAGCAGTAGTTACCAGGGTTGCAGGATATTTTACGCCGGCTTTTAAATTATGCAAAGGAGAATATTTGTAAAGATTTTCAAAATCTTCTTTCTTGTCGCTTCTTCCATATTCAGTTGCCCATGCCCAGCCGATGGTAAACTTATGATACCGCAACATATCCATTACGCCTACCTGCGGAATGGCAACTTTAAAAAGCTCAGGCCTTTGCGTCATTGCTGCTCCTACAAGAAGGCCACCATTACTGCCACCGCGTATGGCAAGTTTTGCGGGATTGGTGTATTTTTTATCAATTAAAAATTCTGCGGCGCCGATAAAGTCATCAAATACGTTTTGCTTTTTTTCCAGCATGCCAGCCTTATGCCACGATTCGCCATACTCACTGCCACCTCTTAAATTTACTATCACAGAAACCCCACCCTGCTCCAGGAAGAATGCATTTGAGATGGAAAATCCAGGCGTCATTGGAATATTAAACCCGCCGTAGCCATACAATAAGACAGGGTTGTTACCATCAAGCTTGAGGCCCTTTTTATAAGTAATAAACAACGGCACTTTTGTACCATCTTTACTTTTAAAAAATGATTGCACAGTCTGGTAATTATCGGCGTTTATCTTTACCTCGCTTTTTCTGAAAAGATCGGTTTGACCCGTAATAATATTATACCGGAATATAGCCGCGGGATAATCGAAAGATGTGTAGCTGTAAAAAATTTCCTTATCATCAGCATTACCTCCAAAACCAGCCGCAGAGCCAATACCAGGCAAGGTGATTTCTCTTTCAAGCTTTCCGTTATAGTCGGTTTGATATATCCTGCTTGATGCATCCTGCAAGTAAGTGAGAAACAACCTATGGCCGGCGGTGCCAACCGATTCCAACAATTCTTTTCTTTCAGGAATTATTGTTTTCCAGTTTTCTTTCGCAGGGTTTGCAGGATCTACAAGAACAACTTTATAATTTGGTGCATCTGCATTAGTGAGTACAAGTAATTTATCGCCGTAGTTATCTATGAAGTTCGCTTCGGTATCAAAGCCCTTTATTAATAATTTAAACTCATTATTTGCAGAAGCGTTCTTCATATCTTTTACCCATATTTCTGCGCCGCTTGTTCCTTCACTTGTTCCAAGTATTAAGAAATGTTCATCCTCGCTCAGCCCTGCTCCTACTGTTCTTAAGGGATGTTCTTTGTCTTCATAAATTAAAACATCATTGCTTTGCGAAGTGCCTAATTTATGATAGTATACTTTATGGTTTTGATTTTGGTTGGTGAGTTTACTTTTGTCATCAGGAGTGGGATACCTGCTATAATAAAATCCGTCATCGCCCTTCCATGAGACACCACTAAACTTTATATAATCGACCTCATCACTTAGTAAATTTTTATCAGCCACATTTATTATATGCGCTTCCTGCCAGTCACTGCCTGCCTGTGAAACCAGGTATGCGGCATATTTTTTATTCCTGCTAAACGAGGGTGTACCTATTGCGGCAGTTCCATCTTTACTTAATTTATTTGGGTCAATAAAGACCTCGGGAGTTCCGTCGAGGCCACGTTGCCTGTACAATACACTTTGATTTTGAAGGCCGTCATTCTTATAGTAATAATAATATTCACCTTCTTTAAATGGTGAGCTGTACTTCGCATAGTTCCACATTTGTTCCAGCTTCGATTTTACTTTATTTCTAAATGGAATTGCAGACAGGTATCCTTCTGTGACTTTATTTTGAGCTTCAACCCAATCTTTCGTTTCTTCACTATTATCATCTTCCAGCCAGCGGTAGGGATCGCCTACACTTGTTCCGAAGTAATCATCGACCTGGTTTGCCTTTTTAGTTTCAGGATATTTTATCTGCGAAAAAGAAAGAGTACTTATCATCATCAGTATTAAAAAAATATTGGTTTTCATTTAAGATCAATTTGAAATGAAGTTAAATAAATTATTAAAAACTTGTTTTCATCAGTGATTTAGAGGAAGACGTTAATTCATCCTATCCCTGAATATTGGTGCGTGTAAAACTTAATACCAGTAACCTTGAATCTCCCATTGAACAAAATTTGGAATAATTTACCTTTCGAAGAGTTTTTTCTAAAAAAATTTGTAAATCAATTTTACTAATTCTAAATATGTATTTTTGGCGCTTTTAAAATAATCAAAACTAAGAGGAAACTTATTTTAATGTCGCAGAGAAAAGTAACCAAGATCGGAGTTCTCACGTCCGGTGGCGATGCGCCGGGAATGAATGCAGCCATACGAGCTGTAGTACGTACGGGAATTTATAATGGAATAGAAGTCTATGGAATTGTAAGAGGCTACCAGGGCATGATAGATGGAGATATCAGCAAGATGGAAAGTAAGAGCGTCGCTAATATTATTCAGCGTGGCGGCACTATTTTAAAGACAGCCCGGTGTAAAGAATTTTTCACATATGAAGGGAGGCAAAAGGCTTATCAGCATTTAAAAAATATTGGCATTAACGGACTTGTTATTATCGGAGGCGATGGTTCTTTCCGTGGCGCCCAGATTTTCAGTAGTGAATTTGACATACCATGTATTGGCTTACCAGGTACAATAGATAAAGACATTTCCGGAACTGATTTTACCATTGGCTTCGATACTGCGGTAAACACTGCTGTTGAAGCAATCGATAAAGTAAGAGATACGGCAGATGCGCATGACCGGCTTTTTATTATTGAAGTGATGGGCCGAGATTCGGGATATATCGCTTTGCATAGCGGCATTGCAACTGGCGCAGAAAATATATTGATTCCGGAAAGAAGGACGGACATTGAAGATATCATTAAAGCACTTGCAGAAAAGCACGGCAGGAAAAAATTAGTGAACATCATTGTTGTTGCTGAGGGCGAAGAATTTGGCGCAAACGAGTTGTCAAAAATAATTTGCGAACGAATGCCTGACCAGGAAGTAAGGGTTTGTATTCTTGGGCATATTCAAAGAGGAGGTGCACCTACATGCCTTGACAGGCTTATTGCAAGCCGCATGGGTTATGCTGCGGTTGAATGCCTGATGGAAGAAAGGTTTAATGTTTTTGTAGGCATTGTAAACAACCGCATGCATTATATACCACTCAACGAAGCGGTGAAAAAGAAACAAAGAATCAGCGAAGAGTGGATGAAGATCGTACGAATTTTATCAA
>JBDUEG010000236.1:0-4164 GCA_040002575.1 Ginsengibacter sp. | reverse complement strand
GCATGAAATATAATTTCATAACAATTGAAGGAAATATTGGCGCCGGCAAAACAACCCTCGCTCACTTACTTAGCAAGCAATTAAATGCGAGATTAATTTTGGAAGAATTTGCGGATAATCCTTTTCTTCCAAAGTTTTATGAAAATCAGCAACAATACGCTTTCCCATTGGAGCTCTTTTTTATGGCCGAAAGGTACAAGCAGCTAAAAGATTTGCTGCAAACAAAGGATATGTTTCAGAATGTAACTGTTTCAGATTATTTGTTTAACAAGTGCCTCTTATTTGCCAAAGTAAATTTGCCAGCGGAAGAATTTTTGCTATATCAAAAATTATTTGACATTATAAACCCACAGCTAATTCAACCAGATCTTTTAATATACCTGCATGCGCCTGTGTCTAAGTTGAAAGAAAACATAAGGAAGCGTAATCGCAGTTATGAGCAGGCTATCGGTTCAGGATATCTTTTTTCATTGCAAGAAACTTACACGCAATATATAAAACAGCACAACATAAAAACGCTATTTATTGATGCATCTGCTGCAGACTTTTTAGGAAATGAGGAACATTTGAATGCGGTATTGGCTGCTTTGGATAAAGACTATGAGAATGGCCAGCATTACTTAATGCTACCTTAAATTAGTGCCAAATGAATGTAGAAAGAAATGATCCGTTTGTTGCTGTACGAATACCTGAGTATCGCAATCTTTTGCAGGGGAGATTCATTTTTATTATGGGGCTTCGGATGATGGGAACTCTGGTTGGATGGTGGATATACCAATTGACTAATGACCCGTTTGCGATCGGACTGGTAGGTCTTTCAGAGGTGATTCCGGCCGTGTCGCTGGCGCTTTATGCAGGGCATGTAATTGATCAAAGCGAGAAGAGAAAATTACTTCTGAAAGGAGTAATACTTTACTTTATTGCAGTCGGTGTTTTAGTTTTTATTTCAAGCCGTTTTACAGCAAATCATTTAAGTAGCCATTGGATTGCAATATGCATTTACATTGTAATTTTTTGTACTGGTATTGTGCGATCGTTTACGGGTCCTGTATTTGGAGCAATGATAGCATATATTGTTCCAAGAAATGATTTACAAAATGCAACCACATGGAGCCAGGGAACCTGGTTGTCTGCTTCCGTAGCAGGCCATGCTGTGGGTGGTTTCTTAATAGGGGGAATTGGTATTACAGGAACGTTAATAGTAATAAGTTGCTTCATTATAGTTGCGTTTTTCTTTTTGTTTAAAGTAAAACCCAAGCCTCCTTCAAATGTAAAGGGAGCCTTACGTGCATGGGAAAGTGTAAAAGAAGGGCTGCGGTTCGTTCTTAAAACCAAAGAATTGCTGGGTGCATTTTCGTTAGATCTTTTCGCGGTATTGTTCGGGGGTGCGGTTGCACTCATACCGATTTACGCAAGAGATATTTTGAAGGTAGGTCCCGAAGGTTTTGGTTTTTTAAATGGTGCCGCAGACCTGGGTTCTATTATCATTGTAGTTATCCTTACATTATTTCCAATGAAGCGGCATCATGGCAAAAAGATGCTAATTGCCGTAGGAGGGTTTGGTATCTGTATCATTGTTTTTGGTATATCTAAAATTTTTCTTCTATCATTTATCGCACTTTTGATATCAGGAATTATGGATGGGATAAGCGTTGTAGTTAGAGGCACCATTACACAATTAAAAACACCCGACAATATGAGGGGAAGAGTTATAAGTGTAAGTTCAATGTTTGTAAATTCAAGCAATGAATTCGGACAATTTGAAAGCGGCCTGACCGCTAAGCTTTTTGGAACGATTCAATCAGTAGTTATTGGAGGCGGCATGACCTTACTGGTTGTTATTGCTACGTGGTTTAAAGCACCCACCCTGAGAAAACTGGAGTATTAAAGGACTTATTTTATGAAACGAAAATTAGCTTTTACTTTCTTATTAATCACATCTTTTGCGTCGCTTGCGCAACAACGAATTATTCCGGGTGCCGAAAGGATGAATGTATATGTACCACTACTAAAAGATAAGACTGTGGGCATTTTTGCTAACCAGACCTCGATGGTGAGAACGTCGCATCTTGTTGATACCCTTTTAAAAAGAGGAGTAAAGATTGTAAAGATATTCGGACCGGAACATGGCTTCAGAGGCAATGTAAATGACGGAGGGAAAGTAGATAATTTTAAGGATGATAAAACTGGCATTGAAATAGTAAGCCTTTATGGCAAACATTTTAAACCGACAAAAGAAGATCTGGAGGGAATAGATGTAATGATATTTGACATACAGGATGTTGGTGCACGGTTTTACACGTTCATTTCTTCACTGGAGTATTACATGGAAGCTGCGTTTGAAAACTCGAAGCCTTTGCTAATACTTGACAGGCCAAATCCAAATGGATTTTATGTAGATGGACCAGTGCTCGACCCTAAGTTCAAAAGCTTCATCGGTATGCAGCCGATACCTATTGTTTATGGAATGACAATAGGCGAATATGCTTTTATGATAGCAGGTGAAAAGTGGTTGAATGATGAATCCAATAAAAAATATTCATATTATCAACATGCTGAAAATTCCTCGGACACCCCATTTCATTTTCTTGTGATAAAATGTCTTAACTATGATCATAATAGTAAATACATTTTGCCGGTAAAACCATCCCCTAACCTTCCATCTGCGCAGTCAATTTATTGGTATCCTTCCACTTGTTTTTTTGAGGGAACCGTTCTGAGTGAAGGACGTGGAACTGACAAACCTTTCCAGCTTTTCGGGCATCCAAATCTTCCTAAAAATTTAATATCATTCATACCTAAGCCAAGGGAAGGTGCCACCCAACCTAAATTGAACGGCCAGGTTTGCTATGGATGGAATTTGTCCGCAACGAATGAAGAAGTTTTAAGAAAGATCAATAAAACAATTCAGCTTAAATGGTTAATTCAGGCTTATAAACTATTTCCTGATAAAAAGAATTTCTTTTTGAAATCAGAACATTTTAATCAGCTTGCCGGCAATGATAAATTAATGCAGCAAATAAAAGATGGGATTGCTGAAGATCAAATACGACAAAGCTGGGAAGCTCCACTAAGTGATTTTAAAAAAATCCGGAAAAAATACCTTTTGTATAAAGACTTTGAATAAAGATGATTATCAGTGCCGGAAAAAAGTAACATGAAGAAGCCACGAATTATTTTTATGGGAACGCCGGACTTTGCGGTTCCTTCGTTACAAATACTTTTGGAAAATGGTTATGAAATCATAGCCGTGATTACAGCCGTGGACAAGCCCGCGGGGCGTGGAATGAAACTTTCAGAAAGTGCGATTAAAATATTTGCATTGTCTCAAAACCTTAAAATTTTTCAGCCTGAAAAATTAAAAGACCCTGGATTTATCAACGAACTTTCTTCGCTTAATGCTGATCTCCAAATCGTAGTTGCTTTTCGTATGTTGCCGGAAGTTGTTTGGAACATGCCACCCATGGGAACTATTAACCTTCACGGGTCTTTATTACCTCAGTATCGCGGCGCTGCTCCCGTTAACTGGGCTGTGATTAATGGAGAAACAGAAACTGGTGTTACCACATTTAAATTAAAACATGAGATTGATACAGGAAATATTTTGTTGCAAAGGAAAATTGAAATAGGAGAAGTAGAGACCGCCGGCGAGTTATACAATCGTATGAAAGAAATAGGTGCTGAACTATTATTACAAACAATAGCTAATTTGGAAAAAGATACAGCCCTGGAGGTACCACAGGATACTATGTATAATTCAACAGATGGAAAAGGAATTATACATCTTGCGCCAAAGATAACAAGCGACATCTGCAAGATAAAGTGGGAGAAAAGCGTAGAAGAAATTTATAACCTCGTCCGGGGGCTATCGCCATATCCTGCGGCCTTCACTTTGTTACGGGGGAAAATTTTGAAGATATTCAAAGCTGAAAAGGAAAAAGAAAAAGTGGCAATTACCCCAGGTGAAATCATTTCGGATAATAAAACATTTTTAAAATTTGCATGCAGTGATGGTTATATTTCTTTAAAAGAATTACAACTCGAAGGAAAGAAAAGAATGAGTGTGGAAGATTTCTTAAAAGGTTGGAGGAGTTAATGTGATAATTCTATAATTAGCTAATGTGAGAGATAAATGATACTAGCAGATTTTTCGTATCATGAAAT
>JBDUEG010000235.1:0-4171 GCA_040002575.1 Ginsengibacter sp. | reverse complement strand
TTGCTGGAAGGATTTTTGGAATTCAGTGGCAGGTATAGAATACTGGGTTACAACGGTTCGCAATTCAGTCAATTAGGAACCATTTTTCAAGCCTCAATAAATTTTAAATTTTAAATAAACAGTAAAGAGTGAATTCAGCGGTGTGCTTCTGGCACACCGTTTTTTTTGTGAAGTAATATCACGAGTGGTAAAACTTTTATGTTGACGCTTTCACCGATGTTTACTTTTCAGGTATTTAGTGTTAATGATCTCTGCCATTGGCTTATCATACACTTTACTTTCTACCCATGAAATGATATCCAGGTATGCAAATGAGCGGGTTTGGAAACGATCATTTTCCAGGTGCTTTATCTTCTCCAGGAATTGCTTGAGTTCGGGCTTGAGTTCTTTCGGCCTCACCTTCGTTGAATGTCGTAGGAAAGTGAATATATGTTCTTCGACCACTGTAAGAGTCTTCATGCGTGCCATGAACCTGTACACTGATTTAATTAAGGAATCAAGAATTTCTTCATTGCCCAGTTCGAAATGGCAAAGAAGATGGATAAGCCTTGCATAGCATTGCAGATCGTTCCGCAGCCCTACCTGGTTATCATTTATTATTTTATGGAGAAAGTCAATTGCGGTTCCGTAGTCACCTGCACCGAAATACAAGGTGGCTATTTTGTAGTTAAACACAAGGATTCTATGACTGTCAACAAATAAAGCATACTCTTTTAGCCTTTCTTCTACCTCCGGTACAACCTTAAGACCTTCAGCGAAATTTCCCTGCATTAGAAACTTGTTAAGCTTTGCACTATTAATGTAAATAGAAGTATGGGTCCGGAAATTATCATGTTGGTTCGCAATCGGGGTTTGAGCAAACTCCTCAAATTGCTGCAAGATGATTTCGAATTTTTTAAAGTTGCGAAGATCAAAATGAGCATTAAGAAGATTGTGCATGCCCTTTATATAGTGCCCGGTTTCCACGGCAATCATTACTTCTTGTTCAGCAAAAAGATCAATCCATTTCTGGCTATACCGGTAATACATTAAAAAGTCCTGTCGTATAAATGCATACCAGCAATAGCTTTGGTAGAGATACAGCTCTTCATAAAAGCCATGAATAGCATTGTAGTCATCCGGGAGAGAATTTTTGAAAAATTCACGAATCCCTTTTTCATCTTCCTTATCGCGTGCATGCCCGTTTTTTACATACCACCTGTACAATAAAAGAGCAAGATTAGATAACCTGGTAACCCGGTCTATGTGCCCGCTTATATCAAGTGCCTCTTCAGCTAAGGACTGAGTTTTTTCAAGAGAACTCCTGGTAATGTGTAATGTCTCTATTTTTTTCTCTAGCGATATCACCTGCACTAGAAAATTCATTTTTTGGTTGGTTTTAGCTAGCTCTTTAGCTTTTTCTAAAATATTGAGACTTTGTATTTTAAGTCCCTTATTATAAAGAAGCCGTGCATTGTCAAGATGCTCACTCAGCTTAAGGTCAATATTTTCATTCGTTTTTAAAAGACGCAGGCTTGCAAGTAGTTGCTTATAAAGATGAGTTTTAAGATTAGATAATTGTGGCTTCGTAATATCAGGTAACATCTTGAGCACTTGCTTCTCATCATAGTCGGATAATTTGTCCAAAGCATCGAAAAGCCTTATTATTTTCAAATCTTCTTTAGAAGAACTTCTCTTGATGTAAAGCTTAAAATGCCTCTTTTCTGACTTCTCCAGTGAATGAATTAATTGAAATAATGTATCTGAAAAAAGGTTGGGCATCATTTAAAATTTATCTTGAAAGATATGCCAGACAAGGCTTATAAAAAATTTAGATACCGTCTGACATAATAAAACACGCAATAACTTAGTTCTTGTTTGAAATACATCTTGGTTAGATTTGTATTAACAAAGGATTTAAAGCGGGTGACCGCTGAGGCAGGTAAAAATATTAAAACATTTTCTTAAGATTTATTACCGGCTTCACAAATAATAATAATTAAAGAGTCTCATATACAAGCAATCGTAAAAGGTCGTTCTGTTTCTACAGAAGGACCTGTTTTTTTTGTAGTAACACGAGATAATATTGTTCATATAATTGATTATTTAAGTCAGTCCTGGTCTAAATATTTTGCTTTAAAAGATTCTCTAAATAAAACTTGCCGGCCATAGTGGCCAGCAAGAATACTAGTTTACAAGGGTTTTGTATTACTTAAATTTTATAATTCAGCAATTACCACATTTTCTGTAACATGGGTTTCAGTACTTATTTTATAAACCTGTGTTTTATTGGCGCTTAAAGATGTTACTTCCACACGCAATTGAAATCCCGGAGTTCTAAACTCTGATTCATCAATATCAAGTTTATATTTTCTTGAAAAATCTGCCTGAGTTATTTTTTCAGTAAACAGAATATGATTGGTTGCATCCTTAATTGTCACAATATATTTTTCTGCGTTTTTATTATTCAGGTTTAGCAGAAATACAGGATGGTTTTCAAAGTTCCCAAGAAATTTAAATTCGACAGGATTTTCATTAGTTCCCTTTGCCATTGTTGCCTGTGTGATGCCCATAGTAAAAAGGGTGATTAATCCCATTGTAATCATTTTGGTTTTGTTAATTGCTTGTTTCATAAAGTGAATGTTTAGTTTTTAAATTATTGTACGGTTTAGTTCTAAAAATCTTTTCATTTATAAACAATCGTGGTGCAAAAGTAGAACGCAGATATTCGGGGTTCTAACGAACTAAATGTATTTTTCATTATGGTAAGCATGATAATGAAATGTAAAAGGCCTTGTTGACAAAGGGTTTGGGCGAAAAAAATTATTATGCCCAAAAAGGGAGATTAAGTTATGGTTAAGAAGATAAAGAATTGAAATTATTATCTGAATCTATTCAGCTTTGATGGACTATAGTCACTTAACCGGAGATTTAATTCGATACCCAACAAAATTTGTATTTTTATTTCATGGAAGTAGGAGAGCCGGCTGTTGCATACAGCAAAGAAAAAATTTCTATCGAAACATATCTTGAGATGGAAAATGCTTCAACGGAAAAGCATGAATATTACAAAGGAGAAATTTTTGCTATGTCCGGCGCAAAAGTTCCACATAATGCTATTAGCGGAAATTTATTTGTGGCTTTTTCAAATAAACTAAAAGGCAAAAAATGTAAGCCTTATAATAGTGGTCAGCGCATCCATATTCAATCGAATACTTTGTTTACCTATCCTGACATTTCGATTATTTGCGGAGAAGTAATTACGCTTAATAATGATGATTATAATGTTTTGAATCCATCTGTAATTATCGAAGTGCTTTCCAAATCAACGAAAAATTATGACCGTGGTGAAAAATTCAAATTGTATCGCGATATACCAACTTTAAAGGAATATATACTTGCAGATTCTGAAAGTATACATATTGAAGTATTCAGGTTAAATGAGAACAAACATTGGGAATTAGAAGAATATAATTCTAGTGAAGACACGGTTTACATTAAAGTAATTGATGAAAAAATCCTGGTGTCAGAAATCTATGATGGCGTGCATATTGCAGTTTGAAGAATAACCAGGCAATCCTTCTCAGCCATAAGCCATCACAGCTTCCCGGTTATATTTGCTTCGATATTCAATGGGTGATAAGCCGGTGATTCTCTTGAATATAGTTCTAAAGGCTTTTGTATCAGAATATCCAACTTCATACATAACCTCACTCACATTTTTGCGACCCGTTTCAAAGGTCTTCTTTGCTGCTTCGACTTTGACCCGCTGGATGTATTCGGTCACTGTATTTGAAGTAGCTTTTTTAAATCTCCGCTCCATATTTCTTCTGCCAAGAGCAAACATGGAGGCCAATTGGTCAACGGTAATTTTTTCGTCAAAATTATTTTCAATAAACTCCTGTGCTTTTTTTATTGGTTCGTCATCGTGTGATTTTTGTCCTTCAAAAATTATAAATGGTGACTGGCTGATGCGGTCAATATCTATCATAAACGTCTTCGCAATCTGAACGGCAATTTCACGCCCTGCGTATTTTTGAATTATATAAACAACCAGGTTTAGAAATGAGTAAGCGCCACCACTTGTATAAATACCATCTTCCTCAGTCATTATTTTATCATCTACCACGGTTACTTCAGGAAATGTTCTTCTGAAATCATTAGCTGCTTTCCAATGCGTAGCGCATTGCTT
>JBDUEG010000234.1:0-4174 GCA_040002575.1 Ginsengibacter sp. | reverse complement strand
TGGATGCCTGTTTTAGTGAATAGTAATTTGTGTTGCTTATATAAATTACCTGTCGTCATTTTGAAAGTCTTCTTACTCATACCAAAGAATGAATAAATGTCTTCAGGCGAAGACTTATCGTGGTAAGGAAGATAGCCGGAATTTTCATTTAATAATCTAAGTACTTTTTCCGCTTCATCTTCAACCCTTTGGTAACCGGCCTTACCGGCGGCCACATCAATTTTATTCTCAGGCAAAATATTTTTGACAAAGCCGGGGAATCTGTCACCAATTTCGATGTTACGGTACACTTCGTTGAAATGTAAAACGCCTTTGTGCTGCTTGTTAATAATAACTTCGTACCCAATATCTGTTTTCCTATAGACTATCAATTCCACTTCATCTTTAATTTTTATCGTAAGATTTTCATTGGATAAAAAAGGCTCCAGCTTTTCCGTTGCAGCGACTCGTCCTGTTTGCTCATCCATAATAATTTTTACAAGATATTTACCCATTGGACTCATGTAGCTTATCATTTTGGACTTTGGGATAAAAAGATCTTTCATTAAACCCCAATCTAAAAAAGCTCCCTGGTGTGTCACATTTACCGCTTGTAATTTTACAATATCACCTAACACTCCATAAGGATGTTGCGTTGTAGCGATTGGTCTATCCTCGCCATCATGGTATAGAAAAACTTTTATCTCATCACCAATTTTTGTACCTGCAGGAACAAACCGCTTCGGCAATAAAATTCCGATGTCCCCATCGTCAAGAAAGACCCCCATGGATTTTTCTTTAATCACTTTTAAAACGTTGTATTCACCAATTTTTATCATAAGAATTTTAAAATATAGCTTCTAAATTAAAAGCAATTTGTGTGTATTTAGTTTTTTCTATAAGTTTTCTAATCCCGGGTGAACATTTTATTTTAAGAAAAAATCATTCAGTAATTCTTGATTTATGCAAAAGTGCTTCTATCAAAACAGAGTTTTCATAAACTGAGAAAGCAATCAGCCAATCATTATAATAAAAACATCAGAGATTTAAATTTTTAAAAATGTTGTTATGACACAATCGTGTTCGTTTAGCCTTGTTAAGTTTTTTCTTTAAATATTTTTCATACCGCTCCAGCCAGGGCATACCTGCACCTGAAGTATTTTTGGCCTCGATAAAATTTATCAGTTGAGTTAAAGATGCGAACGCATCAGTTGTATATTTAATCTGCATTAAAACTATTCCTAATCGCCGTATGTGCGTCTTTCATTGATATAGTTCCGCTTTTACGGCTATTTTCAATCAATTTAATTAATTCTCTATCACTCAAAGGTTTTCCAGGAAGAAAATAATCATCTTCATTTTCATCTACTAAGGATAATTCAAGATGATTTTGTTTAGCAAAATCCAATAACTTATCAATGTCTTTCTTATTTGTATTTTCCAGTTGAAGAAGCATAAGTAAATGTACAAAACTTTCTAATTTTCCCTTAGAAGGCTAATTAATTGCTGAGGATTATGAAATAACAAAACCCATTCTGTACATAAAATTTTTATTTCTCTGATTATTACCTCCACGCATTTCTTAAAAACCTCAACCAGTTACCATGCATAATATTTGCAACGTCCTCTTTTGAATAACCACGTTTATGAAAGATTGATGGAAGCGTTTGCAGATCAGCGATTGTTTCAAGATCGTATGGGCATTGTTCACGGCCAAATGCTCCATCGAGATCGGTGCCTATCCCAATGTGCAATGCATTACCTGCAAGCTGGCAAATGTGATCGAAATGATCAATCATCTTTTCAAGATTACAGTTCATTTCTTTAGGAGTTGATTTTCCCCTGATCCAGCCCGGCACCATCATCCATGCATCTAATGCACCGCCAATAACTGCTCCTCTTTCAATCAGGGCTTTTAGTTGATCATCACCAAATTGGCGGTTATGATTCACTATCGCACGAACATTATTATGACTAGCCCAAACATGTCCATTGAAATTATCAAGGGCTTGCCAGAAAGTGTCATCACATAAATGCGTCGCATCAAGAATAATATTGAGGCGTTCCATTTCTTTGAGTAATGCAATGCCATTAGCTTCCATTTTTCCTGTAGCATCTGTACCGTTTGCGTACCGGCCGGGACCATAATGCGCAGGCCCCAGTGCACGCAAACCATATTGATAAGCTCTCTCAAGATGCTCCACCGTTAATAGTGAATCCGCACCTTCAAGGCTAAGAATATAGCCTATTGGTTTTTTTTGATAATCAGTTTTATCATTCCATAAATTGATATGATCTTCCAAGGAGCTCGAATTGTTCACCTGTGCCATTTCACCAATCTCTTCCATAGATTTATACCAGGCAAGCTGGGCCTGAGTTTGAGCCCACGCTTGTTGTGGCGAATGCCATCCCGGTAAGAAATTATCCGGTGATACGTACCTGGCAATTTGCGTAGCAACCACTAAACCAACATTACCTTTTCTTAACTCAGGAAGCGAGACCGTGGCCTTTCCCCTATCAGGTTTATCAGACAAGCCCTTTTCTCTTTCGTTAATTTCAAACACAGGCTTGGTAAGATCACGATTCCATTCCATCGCATTCATGGCCAGGTCAAGATGTGCATCGATTATAAACATTATTTTAATTGAAAGTTGAAGGTTGAGATTTGAAAGTTAAAAATTGCTAGTCATTTATTAGATATCGATCTTCCTGTCTCTTGCAATTGTTTTCCATTCACCTGACAACTTGTTATTTTCTATCACGAATGCTCGCTCGTACAATGCAACAGTCGGACAGATATGCACAGGTAGTCCGTAGAACACGTCGCCTAAATTATAAGAATGATCATTGGCTGTTTCTACAACCAAATGCTCTTCGCTTTGACTTATAAATTTTAAAGCAGGTGCATTTAAAAAACAAACGCGGTTATCTAAATTATTTTCTGCCGCAATAGATTTGTGGCCGAGATCAAGACATATTTTTCTTTTACCCGGAAGGGAAACGACCCTGGTTATTACCAATGCTGCTGTCAAAAATTTCTGTTCTTTAAATGAACGCTGGTATCCTAAGTCCCAGTAAATAAATGTGCCGGGACTGCATTCAATATTCTTTCTTGCTGCATGCACAGGAAATGTAGGTGAACCACCAGCTACTATTATTGGTTCAGCAAAACCTTCTTGCAACAAAGATTGCTGCATATCAAATACTGGTTTAAAAGCCTTGTCACATTCGATTGTACGCTCATTCAAACCAGGATTACGTATATGTCCGTCATATGCGTGGAGGCCTATAGGTTTTGTTCCGTTTAGCTTTTCACACGCCCTATACAATTCTACAGCAGCCGTTCCTGGCTCAATCCCTGTTCTGTTCATTCCAACATTTAAATCAATATAGACAGGCATTTGAATGCCACTCTCAAACGAGGCGGAACTGATCTCTTCCGCACTGGATGTATTATCCACCAGGCAGGAAAATTTTGTAGAAGGATACTTTTTTATTAATTCCAGGAAACGTTTCAGCTTCGGACCGGTTGGCTGGTACGCCAATAAAACATCCCTGGCATCTGTCATTGCAAGCATTTCAGCTTCTGCAATGGTTGCGCATTTAAATTTATTAACCCCGCTATTTATTAATAATGATGCAGCCTCTTTTGATTTAAATGTTTTTGCATGAGGCCGCAATCTTTTTAAGTCATCGATCATTGAGACTAACGTGCTTATGTTTTGGGCTACTCGTTCATGGTATACGACCAGTGCGGGGGAATCAATTTTGTCAATGTCAACTATGTGATACCATTCGTTTTTCATTTCATCTTTTTGCATGAATGGCAGCTATTAATACAATTCAAACAACGCTTCTATTTCCACCGGTATATTGTCGGGTAATGATCCCATACCAACTGCGCTTCTAACACCCACACCATTTTCTTCTCCCCAAATTTTTCTGAAAAGCTCACTGCATCCATTAATAATATACGGATGCTTTGTAAAATCCGCTTTGCAATTCACCATGCCCAAAACTTTAATTACACGTTTAACCTTATCGAGGCTACCTATTCCATTTACAATAGTAGATAAAATAGATAACCCTACTTGCTGTGCAGCGAGTTTGCCTTCATCTAAATCCATATCTACACCTACCTGCCCAATGATCAATGTTCCGTCAGTTTTAAATGGCCCATGCCCCGAAACATAAA
>JBDUEG010000233.1:0-4187 GCA_040002575.1 Ginsengibacter sp. | reverse complement strand
ATGATAATTAACTCGCTTCGCGGAATGTATGTGTGTGTGCCAAGAAATATGGTTCAGGCGGCAGGGATGTATAATACGTTGTTTCAAAGCAATGATCCAGCGATTATGATCGAATGCCTGAACGGCTACAGGCTTAAAGAAAAATTGCCCTCGAATTTAACCGAATTTACAGTACCGTTAGGCGTTCCCGAAATTATAAGAGAAGGAAGCGATGTAACGATGGTTTCATACGGCTCAACCTTGAGAATCGCCCAGGAAGCTGCAGAAGAATTGGAAAAGCTTAAAGTAAGCTGTGAAATTATTGATGTGCAAACGTTACTTCCCTTTGATATTCCCCATATAATTTTAGAATCTCTTAAAAAAACCAATCGCATCATTTTTATCGATGAAGATGTTCCGGGCGGTGCTGCCGCGTTCATGTTTAATAAAGTGATGGAGGAGCAAGGGGGTTACCGCTGGCTTGATATTGCTCCGCGTACATTAACTGCAAAAGCACACAGAGCTGCATATGGAAGCGATGGAGATTATTTTAGTAAACCTAATGTGGAAGATATTAAGGAAGCAGTGACAGAGATGATGGAAGAGTGAGGTAAATGAGCAATTCAATTAAAAACTAATTATGAAACTAACATTATACCAGGTAGATGCATTTACGGATAAGCTGTTTGGTGGAAACCCAGCTGCGGTGATACCTTTAGAAAGTTGGATTGATGAAAAGATGATGCAAAGGATAGCAATGGAAAATAATCTGAGCGAAACAGTTTTTTTTGTTCCTTCGGATAATTCAAATATTGCTGATTTCGAGATAAGATGGTTTACGCCCGCGGTGGAAATTAATTTATGCGGACATGCCACGCTGGCTTCTGCTTTTGTGTTGTTCAATATTTTAAATTTTGACAAACAGATTATTCAGTTCAATTCTCAAAGTGGCATATTAAAAGTTTCAAAAGCAGGCGACTTCATTTCTATGGATTTCCCCTCATGGGAACCCCGGGTTTTTAATGATCCACCTGTTCATTTAAAGGATGCACTTGGCGGCAGTGAGATATTGGGTATTTATAAAAACCGGGATTTGTTAGTGTTACTATCCAATGAGGACATGGTAAAAAATTGCGTCCCTGATTTTTCCTTGATATACCAAACCGGCTATAAAATTATTATCACGGCTCCCGGAAATGAAGTTGATTTTGTGTCACGATTTTTTGCTCCAACTGCGGGAGTTGACGAAGACCCTGTAACCGGCTCAGCTCATTCACAATTAATTCCTTTCTGGAGTAAAAAACTAAGCAAAACAAGAATGAATGCGCTTCAACTTTCAAAGCGTGGCGGGGAAATTTTTTGTGAACAAAATGGAGACAGGGTAATCATGTCAGGAAAGTGCGTCTTTTACATGAAAGGTGAAATTGAAATACAATAGTGATTATGATTACAAAAAATGAAAGACGTTTTATGAATCATTGGCTTGAGCAAAAGAGCGGGCCGCAGTGGAAGTATTACCTGCAGTTTACCATCGCCTGGACTGTTGTATCATTTCTTGTGATTTTCTTTCTTACAAAGCTACTTACGGAATTGTGGGAAACAGGCGGAGGTAGTTTAATTTATACCCTGCTTATCATCTCGGTCTTAATGGGATTTTTTGCCACGCATTTCACCTACGCTTTTAGCGAGAAGCGCTATAAAAAAATTTTAAAGAAAGAGGAGTAAACTCTTTTAGGCCAAAAAAATTAAGCTTTTTATAACTTCAAGATTTGACTTTTTACTTACCCGTTGTCAACAATGGCCAGTGTTTACAGCGGGATTAATAATTTCTCTTTTTTGAGGATATCATTAATGATTTTTTCTGCATGCTCTCTTGAGTTTTCAATAAACAGGCGATGTGTATTCATTCCTCCGCATATTACACCTGCTAAGTAGATACCCTTAACATTACTCTCATAATTTTCTTCATTATATTCCGGCTTGCATATTTCATCTGCTGAAAGTTGAATGCCTAAAGTTTTTAAAAATTCAAGATTTGGCTGGTAACCTGTCATTGCAATTACCCAATCATTTTTAACCGTAACAATACCGTCGGGCGTTTTTATGTCCACATCGGCATGTCTTATTTCTGCAAGCGTAGAATTGAAATATGTCTTGATTGACTTTTCTGCTATGCGATTTTCAATGTCAGGTTTCACCCAGTATATTACCCGGTCGCTTATTTTATCTCCCCGTACTACCATGGTTACTTCTGCGCCTTTGCGCCATGTTTCAAGAGCCGCGTCCACAGCTGAGTTAGCAGCACCGACAACCAATACTTTTTGAAATGCATAAAAGTGAGGGTCATCATAGTAATGCTTTACTTTATTAAGGTTTTCACCCTTCACATTAAGCAGGTATGGAATATCATAAAAACCTGTTGCAATTATTATATTGTTTGAAATGTATTCCGCCTTAGAAGTTTGCACTATAAACTTTTCCAATGATTTGCCTACGTTTTTAACAGTTTCAAATAAATGGACATTGAGGTCAAACGATGACGTTACCCGCCTGTAATACTCTAAAGATTCGTTTCGTGTTGGTTTTACGCTGTTGCTGACAAAAGGCACACCGCCTATTTCCAGCCTTTCACTTGTGCTAAAAAAAGTCATGTTTACCGGATAGTTAAACAATGAGTTTACCAGTGTGCCTTTTTCTAAAATCAAATAATTTAATCCCGCCTTTTTTGCCTCAATGCCGCATGCCAGCCCAATCGGGCCACCACCAATAATTATTACATCATGTAGTTCTTCATTCATAGTGGCAGCGAAGTTATTATATTAAATTTCGCAAGAGCCCTCATGGCAGCTATGATCATTAAATACTTCGCCACCTGCGTTTTAATTTGAGAAAGGGGAGCTCTAAATATTTATAGCTTACCCCGGCAATTAAATAATTTACAATGAAATAAATTGGGACTAGAAGCCAGGCCTTAATATTCAAATTGTAATGCTGAAACAACAGATTAATGAAAGTAATGGTAATGCCATGAAAGCAGTACAATCCATAGGAAAGCTTTCCAGTTAAAACCAGGAATTTATTTTGAGCTAATATTTTAGTTCGGGAATTATTTTTCATTTGCTCAATGATAAAAAGAGAAATATAAATAATAAACAGGTAGCGGTTTAAGAGCCCTGCACAACTATTTAAGATGCCTTTGGAATTTGCATCTAAAAAATAAAAAAGAATGAAATGGCAAAATGGATAAAGGTAAAATGCGTAGGTCCCTGCCCGTGACAAGTTTCTAATCCACATAATGATACGGCTATCTGAAAAGACATACAAAGCAGCTAAAGCCCCGCTGGCAAAATCAAACAAATAATTAATGGTTGAATAATAATTGCTAGCTCCTGTTATGATTGCATAGGTAGATGAGGAAATGCTTGAAAGGAAAAGAGCAGCTATTATTATCCCGAGCTTCTTATGAAGAAACTTTAAGGTAAAGCCCCAAAAAAGATAGAATTGCTCCTCTACAGAAATAGTCCATAAAAACTTTAGAAAAAACACATGATCGATGGTATAAAGATTTGCTATGAAAAATACATAATACAAAGAGTTTGGCAGCGTAAGAGATGTGTGGAACTTGCTGGCTATAATTGGAAAAACGAGAAATGCCAGAACCATGATAAAGAAGTAAAGTGGCCATATTCTTAGAATGCGCCTTGTGAAATAATGTTTGAACGAAAAGTTATTTCGTTTTTTGTATTCACTTAATGCCAGGTAGGTTAATAGAAATGATGACAGGATAAAAAAGACGTCAATAGCTAGTGGTAGATTATTAAATAAATAACTTAAAAAATCTGCGAATAAATAACCGGTATTTGAAATATGGAAAGCATGATATAGAAAGATTGCAAGGAAAGACATCCCTCTTATAGAATCTAATTGAGGAAAATAGATCTTACTCTGAAAATCTTGTGAAATGTTTTTGTGCAATAGTGTTAGTAAAATTTGATGTTTAGTAAGTAGAACGCTATATCATGAATGTAGGTAATTATATCATTTATGACCAATAAAAAAGCTTTTGCCAATAAAGGACAAAAGCTCTGAAGTTAGTTTTGGTAATTGAAAATAAGTTATCGCATGAAATACATTTTTCCATATCCTTTCGTGAAATATTTATCTGTATTATCGTCCGTATCAGTAAACTTCTCCAAAGATTTACCATT
>JBDUEG010000232.1:0-4225 GCA_040002575.1 Ginsengibacter sp. | reverse complement strand
TTCTAGTCTTAAGATTAAATGGTTAAGATTTTTTGATTATCCCCGGGCTTCTCTTTAGTTGCCCGGTTTTTTTTATTACATGTCACCTTTTTGGCCCATGCCCGTATCGGCCATGTCGGGTATATTTTCGGCCCGGTATATGCCAGCGTCAAGTTTCTTTTTTGTTTCTTCAAATGCCTCAAGCGTAATTCGGATATCTTCATCACTGTGTGCGGCGGTAGGAATTAGCCTGAAAATAATCTGGCCTTTTGGTATAACCGGAAACACAACTACAGAACAAAAAATATTATAGTTCTCTCTCATGTCCATCACCATACCAGTTGCTTCAGGAAGATCTCCTTTCATAAAAACAGGTGTAACAGGACTATTAGTTGTGCCAATATCAAAACCCTTTTTTCTCAATCCTTTTTGTAAAGCATTTACATTATCCCATAATTTTTTGCGAAGTTCAGGCATAGTTGTAAGCATCTCCATCCTTTTTAGCATACCCTCCACGATCACTAATGGGAGACTTTTTGCAAAAATTTGCGAGCGAACATTATATCTCAGGTAAGTCATAATGCTTTTAGAACCACTTATAAAGGCTCCAATGCTCCCCATACTTTTCACGAAAGTGCTGAAGTAAAGATCTACATCTTCCTGACAACCCTGCTCTTCATCAGCGCCTGCACCTGTGGGCCCCATAGATCCGAAGCCATGCGCATCATCTATCAGTATCCTGAAATTGTATTTTTTCTTTAATGCTACAATTTCCCTGATCTTGCCCTGGTTGCCACTCATTCCAAACACGCCTTCCGTAATTAGTAAAATGCCACCACCATTCTTCTCGGCCATTTTTTTAGCCCTAATTAATTGTTTCTCGCAATCTTCTATATCGTTATGCTTGTAGGTATAACTAAAGCCAATATGTAATCTAACTCCATCTACAAGGCAAGCATGAGATTCACCATCGTACACTATTACATCCCGGCGGTTTACTAATGCATCTATACAACTCATAACTCCCTGGTAGCCGAAATTTAATAGCATGGCATCTTCGCGGCCTATAAACTTAGCTATAACTCTTTCAAGTTCTTCATGCATCGAAGTTTCTCCACTCATCATTCTTGCCCCCATAGGATTCCCCATTCCCCATTTCTTAGCAGCTTCCGCATCTACTTTTCTTGTTTCCGGGTGATTTACCAAACCCAGATAATTGTTAAGGCTCCATACAATTTTTTCTTTACCTCTGAAAGTCATTCTGCTTCCTAACTCACCTTCAAGTTTAGGAAATGCAAAGTAGCCATGAGCCCTTTCAACATGTTGCCCAAGGGGACCTCCATCTTTCACAAGTTTTTCAAAAACGTCTATCATTCAAGTTATCTTTTCATTAAGAATGGAGGCAAAAATAAGTGATTACGGTATTAAAATTTGTGCGTTAGTCGTTTACAGGAGCATAATTTTTATCCTGCTAAGATTTCTTGCGTTTATATTAATAAAAGACACCGTTATTAATTGTGGTTATCACTTTCTTCGGCAAAATATTTATGAAAGTAAGGTATTGTCTCTATGCCTTTATAGAAGTTAGCAATTCCATATTTTTCATTTGGCGAATGAAGGTTATCACTATCAAGCCCGAAGCCCATGAATACTATTTTTATACCCAACTCTTTTTCAAGGATTGAACAAATGGGAATACTTCCACCGCCGCGAACCGGGATAGGAGTCTTTCCAAAAGTCTGTTGGACAGCTTTTGCAGCTGCAGTGTATCCTTTACTGTCAATAGGTGTCATGTATGGCTCCCCTCCATGATGCTCGAACGCTTTTACTGTTACGCCCTTTGGTGCAATGCTTTCAAAATAGTCAAGAAGAAGCTTAGTCATCTTAGCAGATGATTGGTTAGGTACCAGTCTTGCAGATATTTTTGCAGTTGCTCTGGAAGGCAAAACTGTCTTGGCACCCTCACCCATATAACCTCCCCATATTCCATTTAATTCAAGGGTTGGTCTGATGCCGGTTCTTTCATTGGTAGTAAATCCTTTCTCTCCCCATAATTCATTAACACCAATTTCCTTTTTGTATTCATCCTCATCATACGGAGCCATATTCATTAATTCTCTTTCTTTGGAAGATGCCGTTAAAACATCGTCATAGAATCCTGGAATAGTAACATGATTATTTTCATCATGACACGATGCAATCATCTTGGCAAGTATTGTTATAGGATTAGCGACTGCCCCTCCATAAATGCCACTATGCAAATCTCTGTCAGCGCCTGTTATTTCAACTTCAATATAGGATAGTCCTCTTACTCCAATATCAAGCGATGGGGTTTCCATGCTCAACATAGAACTATCGCTAATGAGAATCACATCTGCTTTTAGAAGTTCTTTGTTTTCAGAAACAAACTTTCCCAGGTTAGGTGACCCTACCTCTTCTTCGCCCTCAATTAAAAACTTAATATTGGTACTCATCGTTTCCGTTTTCACAAGTGTCTCAAAGGCTTTCACATGCATGTAGAACTGTCCCTTATCATCGGCAGAGCCGCGGGCGTATACTTTGCCGTCTTTTATTACGGGCTCAAAAGGGCCACTGTGCCAGAGTTCCAACGGCTCGGCGGGTTGTACATCATAGTGACCGTATATAAGTACAGTAGGCTTATTTTTATCGATTATCTTTTCTCCAAATACTACAGGATGTCCGTTTGTTGGAAGTATTTCTGCCCTATCCGCCCCTGATGCTAAAAGACTTTCTTTTACAGCCTCGGCGCATTGCATCATGTCTTTTTTATGTTCACTTTTTGCGCTTACAGACGGTATTCGCAAAAGTTCCATCATCTCCTTTAAGAATCTATCTTTATTTTTTTCCTGGTATTCTTTCCATACTTCCATCTGTAATTTTTTTATATTGACGAATATATAACTTTTGATGAACAGGCTGTTTTATAAAGGCAGCATTAACGGTTAAAATTAACAGCATTGCACTTTTTTTTACAATAATTATTTGGAGAAAACATATGAAAACTTATACATTTGCACCAGATTGCTTTTCAAAACATCAGCCTTTGTTTAGTTGCATTTTAATTAAAAATTATGCCTCTATGCAAAGGCTGAGTCTATTTTGGGGATATTAAAACTTCTAAGGACGGGTGCATAATCTAAGCCCTAAGCTACTCTACTGTTTGCAAATAGTTGTATGAGGGAATTCAATTCTTAAGAAATAATCCAACAAGTTTTTTAATTGCGAGCCTTATATTTTTAAGCAACCTGTAATAATATTCCTTATTAAACAGTTGTGAGTCATGCATTGCTTTATAGGTAAGGAAAAATCCAACTGGCGAAAGGACTATTACAGAAAGCCACATACCACTTACCGGATCAAGAAGAGTGTCTTTAGTAAATTTTTCTCCAAAGATATTCAGGAGATAAAAAATCATGAAAAATATTAAGGCAGCTACCAGTGGTAATCCAAGCCCGCCCTTTCTAATAATCGAGCCCAGAGGAGCACCGATAAAAAACAAAACCAGGCAGGCAAAAGAAAGAGATAATTTTTTGTGCCATTCTATTTTGGTTGAATTTATTTCATTTAAACGGTTACTATAATCAATCCCAATTGTTTCAAGACTATTTCGCAAATTGCTCACTGTATTCAATGCCTGGTCTCTAATCATAATTTTTTCGCTGTCCGGAATTAAGAGATCAAAAGAGATAACCTTTTTATTTTCAATTTTTATACCGTTGGCGGCATTTTGCTCTATGGCGATTGGTAATTTTTTTCTCAATTGAGAAGTGTCCTGATAAGCAGCGTATTTAAGATAAAGTTTAAGATCTGACTTATTTCTTTTAATTAGAGAATCCGGAATTTTTTTAAGTGAATCAATATCTTTATCCAATTGGCGAAGTGTCTTCATTCGCATATTATTCATAAAAAGGCTATCTGATGTTTTTTGAATATTAAGTTGAGTAAGATCAAAGAGTTTATTGTACTCTTTAAAGCCTAAGACTATAAATTCATTCTGTGCAGAATTAAAAAGACCTTTTTCTTCGTAACGATGACCATTTCGTAACCGGAATTCAAGGAACTTTTTGTCTTTGCTCACTGTCATTTTACCACTTTCAGAAATAATGCTGTTGTCTTGAACACCGTATGACTGTTCATATATAAGTACATTACGTAAAGTACTTTTATCTTTTTCTTTCTTTCCAACCTTGATTGAATATCCCCTGAAACCATTATAAAATACTCC
>JBDUEG010000231.1:0-4227 GCA_040002575.1 Ginsengibacter sp. | reverse complement strand
CACAGGCCGGAGACGTTTCTGCATACATACCAACGAATGTAATTTCAATTACCGATGGACAAATTTTCCTGGAAGGTAATTTGTTTAATGCCGGTATAAGGCCTGCTATTAACGTAGGTATTTCAGTAAGCCGTGTGGGAGGAAATGCGCAGATTAAATCAATGAAAAAGGTAGCAGGTACGTTGAAGCTTGACCAGGCTTTGTATCGCGAGTTGGAAGCCTTTTCAAAATTTGGTGGCGACCTGGATGCTGCTACAAAATCGGTTTTGGATAAAGGCGCAAGGAATGTTGAAATCTTAAAACAACCGCAGTTCACTCCTTATTCAGTTGAAAAGCAGGTGGCCATTATTTATCTTGGTACAAATGGATTGATAAGCAATGTACCCGTAAAAAATGTGAAAGATTTCGAAGAGCAATTTTTACTTGAGATGGAGAACAAGCTGCCTGAAGTACTCGCAGAATTTAAGAAGGGTAATTTGCCAGATGAAGGAGTTAAAAAGATGGTAGCCCTTGCAAAAGAAATTGCATACCAGTTTAAATAAATAAACAAAAAAACGCTACGAAAGGGGAGATATTATTCTCCCTTTTTTGATGAGGCGTTAGCCTGTTCAGCTTAATGTATTCTTCCTTTGTACCAAGAGCATTAAATAAAGTGAATAACCATTTCCAAAATCAGCGTTAAAAAAATATCATCTTAATCGTACCTAACTCCAATGATGTAATATTGGTCTCTTATACATGCATGTGAAAAGAATTTTACTTATAATAATTTATTTTTTACTGCCTGTCTTTTTAGTATTAAGTTTCGTTACTTCTTCAGCTCAGATAGTGGTTTCAGGAACTGTATATGATTCTACTAAATTATATGTGGTGCCGGGAGTAAATGTTTCAAGCACTTCCGGACTGGCCACCACGACCGACTCTCTTGGAGGTTATCACATCAGAGCTTCGAAGGCGGATTCAATTAGCTTTATTTACAAAGGAAAATCTACGATAAAATTTCCTGTAGAAAGTATTGGCAATTACAATTCATTTGATATATCATTACGGATAAGGACAAACGATAAATATAAATTACTTAAAGGTGTTACTGTTTATGCGGATACATACCGCCGCGACTCAATCGAAAACAGGATGTCTTACGCCAAGATTTTTAACCTTGAAAATCCAACAATTCGTTCAAATTATGAGCCAGGTGGAGCTGCAGGTCTTGATCTCGACCAGCTAATCGGCATGTTTCAGTTCAGGAAAAATAAACAAACAATGGCGTTTCAAAGACGGCTTGTTGAAGACGAACAGGATCGCTATATAGATTATCGCTTCAGTTCAAAAGTCATTAAAAGAATCACAGGACTAAGCGGAGATACACTTACCAGGTATAAAAAAATTTATAGGCCTTCATATATTTTTGTTATCACCAGCACCTTGCCTGATTTTTACGAGTACATCTTGAATACATCTTATGCATTCAAAAGGGAAGAAGGAATTCAATAAGAGATTCTTCTACTTTTGAAATCTCTGGTAATTATTTTTACCTTAACTTATTCCGAAATTTAAATTGCCTTCCATAAAGACTATCCAAAATTATTCATGAATAATTTAAAGCAAATGCAATTCCCTAAAACAAACTTGTTATAGAAACCAATGAAGAACTTCATCATAATACTCATAATTTTTCCCCTGCAATTACTTGCACAGGACTTTACAAAACAAGAAATTCAGCGTTGGAATAATGAAGCTAAAAATGTAACAATCATCCGCGATAACTGGGGCATTCCACATATCTACGGAAAGACAGATGCTGACGCAGTATTTGGTTTACTTTATGCACAATGCGAAGACGATTTTCAAAGGGTTGAAATGAATTACATAGAGAAGCTTGGCCGTATGGCAGAGGTAAAAGGACAGAATGCACTTTACTCAGATCTTCTTATAAGATTGATCATCGATTCTGCTGATGCCGTTGCTGACTATAAAAAAAGTCCTCCGTGGCTACATAAATTGTTAGATGCTTTCGCCGATGGAATAAATTTTTATCTCTATAAAAATCCTGGAACGAAAACCGCTCTGCTACATCGTTTCAAACCATGGTATCCCTTGCTATGGACGGATGGAAGTATAGGCGCTATAAGTACAGGTGGCGTTTCTGAAGATGAATTGAAAGCTTTTTATACAGGAAGCGGTACAACTTATTCAGGAGCCACTAAGAAAAATGAAGAACAGTTATCTGGTTCAAATGGTTTTGCTTTTTCACCCTCCATTACGGCTTCGCACAATTCCATACTCTATATCAATCCCCATGTTACATTTTATTTCCGGCCTGAAGTGCATGTAGTAAGTGAAGAGGGCTTGAATGCTTACGGTGCAGTTACCTGGGGACAATTTTTTGTTTACCAGGGATTCAATGAGCATTGCGGGTGGATGCACACATCCAGTGACGTAGACGTAGCAGATATGTATGCAGAGAAAGTTTTCAAAAAAAATAATTCTTTTTTCTATAAATATAACAACACTGAAAAGCCGGTGACTGAAAAAATTATTAGCCTCAACTATACTTCAGGATCAGAAACTATATCCAAAAATATTACAACTTACTTTACACATCACGGGCCTGTAATGGCTAAGCGCAACGGTCAGTGGATAACTGTAAAATCAAATAACCGATCCATGACTGGCCTGATACAAAGCTGGCAACGTACAAAGGCAAAGAGTTTTTTGGAATATAAAAAAGTGATGAACCTTCTTGCCAACACCTCTAACAACACAGTGTATGCAGATGCTGAAGGAAATATCGCTTACTGGCACGGTAATTTTATTCCAAAAAGAAACCCTTCATTGGATTGGTCCAAACCGGTTGATGGAAGTATCAAAGCGACAGAATGGAAAGGCCTGCATACTGTAGATGAAAGCGTTCATATATATAATCCGCCCAATGGTTGGATTCAGAACTGCAATTCAACACCATTTACAGCTGCTGGAGAATATAGTCCTGACCGAAAAAGATATCCAATTTATATGGCTCCCGACGGAGAAAATTATCGTGGCATCAATGCTGTAAGAGTGTTGAGTAAAGAGAAATCATACACAATCGATAAAGTGATAACAGCAGGTTACGATACTTACCTGGCAGCGTTCGAAAAATTGCTACCAGCTTTGATAAGCTCATTCGAAAAAAATGTAAACACTAACGATACGCTCTACACGCAATTAAATGAACCAATTGATATTTTAAAAAGCTGGAACCTGCGCTGCGGAGAAAACTCTATTGCAACTACTTTAGCCGTTGAATGGGGTCAAAAACTGATTCCTAAAATGATTCAAAGCGTTGATGAAGATGAATACCAATACGTAGACCAGGTAACAAGAACGAACAACTTTATAAAAAATGTAAAAGCCGGAGATTTGTTACAACCATTGTTAGAAGTAGTAGATGAGCTGAATCACAAGTTTGGCGATTGGAGAGTACCATGGGGCAGCATCAATAGATTTCAAAGGATCTCCGGTGACCTTGATTTAAAATATAGTGATGAACAACCAAGCATACCGGTCGGCTTTGCTTCATCCGCATGGGGAATGCTGCCGTCTTATGCAAGTACTTATTTTCCCGGAACAAAGAAAAGATACGGCGTAGGCGGTAATAGTTTTGTTTGCGCTGTGGAATTTGGGAAAAGAGTAAAAGCCAAATCTTTGCTTGCAGGTGGAGAAAGTGGTAAACCAGGTTCGGCACACTTTTCTGATCAGGCAATAATGTATGCCTCAGGCACTTTTAAAGATGTTTTATTTTATAAAGAGGATGTTTTAAAACATACAGAACGAACTTATCATCCTGGAAGCGATAAATAACAGGCTTAAAAAAATCAACATTCAATATTAGTCCAATGTTTATAAAACGATTCCTTTTTTTACTGACGTTCGTTATTTTCAATTCAAGCTTGCGGTCCCAGGACAGGCTTTCAGGAAAAACTTTTTCGACACGATCAGAAGTAATTGCCCGCAATGGAATGGTTGCCACAAGTCACCCTATTGCTACTCAAATAGCCATTGAGATTTTAAAGAAAGGCGGAAGTGCTGTAGATGCAGCCATTGCGGCAAATGCTTTTATTGGCTTTGCCGACCCTGGAATGAATGGTATTGGAGGAGACCTGTTTGCAATAGTCTGGGATGCTAAAACGAAAAAATTATACGGATTAAATGCCAGTGGAAGATCACCTGCGGCTATGAGTTTAT
>JBDUEG010000230.1:0-4377 GCA_040002575.1 Ginsengibacter sp. | reverse complement strand
TTGATATGGGTTTGCTCGATGAAAACAGCTTACTCAATGAAGACGATATGGCGCATTAAATTATCCACGCCAAACTGATATTATCAAAAAAATGATATTGAATTTGGAGTTGTGTTTCGTCTTCCTTTGTAAAAAGGCAATCAACAATTCCATCATCATCATTCATTGAAATTTTTTTGATAATAATATTTTTTTTAAAATCCACTCCCCCATTCCCATACCATTTAAACACCGCTTCTTTGCAACTCCATAATAGCGTTAGCAATTGTATTTCTCTATTCACCATTGACCATTGACCACTGACTAATCCTATCTCTTCTTCACTCAGGAATTTATGTTTTATCAATTCTATTTTTGGTGTTATCAATTCAATATCTATACCCACACGTTTTTCCTCGCTCACAATAACTGCTGCATAGTCTGCGCAATGCGATATTGAAAAATGATACTTTTCATTTTGTAAAAATGGTTTCCGCGTATCTGCAATTTCAATAAGATGATAAGGAAAATCAGGATGAAGCTCCTGCAGCAGATACCTGCCCGCAAGGTGCTGCAGCCGCTTATGCCAGTGTGTGATGGTATTTTGCAATGGAACTTTTCTCAAAAAAAAATCTTCCGGCTCTGCAATATGCCAGATCGCAAGCTTTGTATTGTGGTTAATATTATGTTGATAAAACAAAGGCATGCGAAATAATTAAGGC
Organism: Ginsengibacter sp.; assembly: GCA_040002575.1. Lineage (GTDB taxonomy): Bacteria > Bacteroidota > Bacteroidia > Chitinophagales > Chitinophagaceae > Ginsengibacter. The sequence goes on along the minus strand of JBDUEG010000230.1, from coordinate 3,676 downwards.
TTTAGTTTGCAGATGTATGATTTATTTTGCAAACCATAAAATAAAGGCCTTACATGATTTTATCTGATAAGCGGATTCTTGAAGAAATTGAAAAGAAAACCATAATCATTCAGCCTTACGATCGTGAGAAGCTTGGCAGTAATAGTTACGATGTTCATTTAGGAAAACATCTTGCCGTTTATAAAGACAAGATCCTTGATGCAAAAAAACACAACGAGATCGATCATTTCGAAATACCTGATGATGGGTATGTACTGCAACCGGGCGAATTATATTTAGGTGTAACCCTTGAATATACAGAGACACATGCACATGTGCCCTTTCTGGAAGGCAAGTCTTCTACAGGCCGTCTTGGTATTGATATTCATGCAACAGCAGGTAAGGGTGATGTGGGCTTCTGCGGTAACTGGACACTTGAAATATCAAGCAAAATTCCTGTGAGGGTTTATCATGGCATGCCAATAGGCCAGCTCATTTATTTCCCCGTGGATGGCGAGGTAGAAGTAAAATATAATGAAAAGAAAAACGCGAAATATAATGGGCAGCCAGGTAAGCCGGTGGAGAGCATGATGTGGAAGAATAAGTTTTAAACCCTGACTCAACCCCTAACCCCTAAAGGAGGACTTTGCATCGAATTCCATTGATGAAGTGTATTATTTAAAACTTCTCGTGGGACTAATTTGACATTACGTTCCCCTTTAGGGGTAAGGGGTAGATCTTATCTAAGTTCCCCCATCGGGGGACAGGGGGCTATTCAATTCTATCACCGTTATCTCCGGCAATATCCCCACCCTGCCCGGATACCCGATAAATCCAAAGCCCCTGTTCACGTAAAGCTTTTGCTTTCCTTCTTCATAGAGGCCCGCCCATTCTTTATAAACATATTGCACAGGGCTCCATTTAAATCCGGGTATTTCTAGGCCGAATTGCATGCCGTGTGTATGGCCGCTGAACATCAGGTCCACATCGTTATACTTTGGTCGTACCTCCGCATCCCAATGGCTGGGATCATGGCTTATTAAAAGTTTGAACGGATATTTTTCCGTGCCTGCGTATGCTTTTGCCATATCACCATACTTTGGAAACCGTGCTTTATTGCTCCAATTTTCAATACCAATTACTGCGATCTCTTCACCATTTTTTTCTATCGCGACATGTTCATTCGTCAACAATCTCCAGCCAAGGGCTTGATGAACTTTAGCAAGGTCATTTAAATTTTCGGCCTTTGTAAGACCGTCTACCGGCCAGCTTACATAATCTCCATAATCATGATTACCAAAAGTTGAGTACACACCCAACGGCGCTTTCACTTTGCTGAAAATGTCCATATAAAGTTCCATTTCGGTAGCCATGTTATTAACAAGATCACCGCTAAAAATTATGAGATCGGCATTTTCTGCCATAATTTTTTCAACGCCATGCTCTACTGCTTTTTTATTGGTAAAGCTTCCCGAGTGCACATCACTGAAGTGAACAATCTTTAATCCATTAAATGAAGAAGGTAAATTATCAAACGAAAGTTTAAGCCTCTTTACCTGGTAGTTATATTTATTACTAAAGCCATATAACAACGTTCCGAACAACCCCGTACCCGCTGCCAGGCCAAGCCAGCTTAAAAATACCGATCGGCTGATTCCATCGTCATTCATTTGCGATCCTTCAGTATTTGAGAAAAACAATTTGCCTGCTCCCCATTGAACCAGGCGTCGTATGTCATCAATCAAAAAGAAAATTATTGAAATGAACTTTGCGAAGAATAAACCAATAACGGTAGCAAAAAGATAGGTCCTTACTTTCTTTGGAAGAAAATCAGGGCTGGTAAAAATGAAAATCAAAAAGCCAAGAATTGCAATTATTGAAATTATCCAGTAAACTGTGAAAATGATTGTCCTGGTTTTTGGCGAAGCAGAATGGCTTACGGTTTTAATTGCAAGAAATACATAACTATCCAGCAACAACATAATCATCACAATGATAAAAGCTCCTAATGGTGTACGCATAAATATCTTGTTGCGAAATGGAAGATTAAAATATTATGAATTCATTTACCTGTTCATCAATGGCGTTCAAAGTTGCATCATTCAAACGGCCACTTTTATCAATTACCTTATCGATTACAGAAATGGGCAGCTTGTTATAATGCACATTCATCTTGAGATAATGCAGGCAGGCAGAAAGATGATCCATGCCTCTTAAATTCCCGGCCCTGCCGGTTGAAACCCCTGTAAGAAGCGCCTTCTTACCGTACCAAGATTTCTTGATTTCACTTGTATCAATCATTGCTTTCAGCACGCCGGGGAAAGTGCCGTTATATTCAGGGATTATAAAAATAAATTTTTGGGTGGGAAATAAAATTTCGTTTTCAATTTGCTGAAACTCTTTGTTTCGATGAAGCACATCAACATTTTTCAAAGAAAATATATCAGCACTTACTTTTTTTTCTTTAAATATCCTTTGGTATTCTGTGGCAACTTTTTCTGTAAAACTTTCAACCCGGTTTGTTCCGCTTATAATTGTGTACATCGTATAAATTTACTTGCTTCTGTCCCTTTGGGCTACAAAAATAAAAATGTTAATAGTTAGGGGATTAATAAAACGTTTTTATGGGTTGTTTGTTCCCTAATATTATACCTAATAATTAAATTTGCCAAGCTGGCATAAATAAAGAGAAATGATATTACGAATGTGTTAGTGATTACTCATCGTGATCAGAGAAGTGAAGACAGAATTAAATGAATCAAGATGAAATTTACATATTACGGTCACTCATGCTTCGAAGTAGAATTGAACAATAAAAGACTTTTATTTGACCCTTATATTTCTCCAAACCCACTTGCAAAAGAAATTGACATAGATAGTATAAGGCCTGATTATATCTTTATTTCGCATGCACATAGTGATCATATCGCCGACGCTGAAAAGATCGCTAACAATTCCGGAGCTGCGCTCATTTCATCGTTTGAGGTATGTAAATGGTTTGAGAAAAAAGGGATATCGAAAATTCATCCGCTCGGCATTGGAGGTAAAAAAGCTTTTGATTTCGGAACGGTAAAACTGGTTTTGGCCATACACTCAAGCAGCTTTCCCGATGGCAGCTATGGTGGTAATCCCGGAGGATTTGTAATCACATCGCCTGAAAAAAATTTTTACTATGCAGGCGATACAGCTGTAACTCTTGATATGCAGTTGATACCGGGCTATGCCGACATTGATTTTGCAATCCTTCCTATAGGCGATAATTTTACCGCGAATTACGAAGATGCACTTGATATTGCGGAAATGGTGAAAACAAAAAAGGTTGTTGGCGTACATTATAATACTTTCGACCTTATAAAGATTGACACGGAAAAAGCGCAGGAGCACTTTTCTGAAAGAGGTGCAACACTGTTACTTCCTGCAATCGGCGAAATAATAGAGATATAGCTTTTGAATATCACGTTGACTGGCATTTTTAAATTGGACGTATTGAATTTTTATCTGGGTTGTAGCACTACTTAGAAAACTATTGAGGAATAAAAATTATGGGGAAAATAATAGGAATAGCAAATCAAAAAGGTGGAGTAGGTAAAACAACCACAGCTATCAACCTGGCTGCAAGCCTTGCTGTACTTGAATTTAAAACGCTTTTGGTAGACGCTGACCCGCAGGCTAATTGTACCACAGGCGTTGGTTTCAA
>JBDUEG010000229.1:0-4425 GCA_040002575.1 Ginsengibacter sp. | reverse complement strand
CATATCCTGAAAACACATACCCCCAAACCCGTTCCAAAAGTTCCTGGCGGCTAAATGTTTTGCCGGGATGGCTTGCGAGCAATAAAAGAAGCTCAAATTCCTTTGGAGTAAGGTCAAGCCGTTTTCCTTTTACTGACGCCTTTCTTTTATCAGTGTCTATAACAATATTTTTAAAAAATATCTCTTTACTTTCCGGTAATGGACTTACATTATTTTGGCCTGATCTTCTAAATAGTGCTTTTACACGTGCTATTAATTCAAGTACGCCAAAAGGTTTGGTCACATAATCATCGGCGCCTAATTCCAATGCAAGCACTTTATCAACTTCATCACCGTGACATGTAAGCATTAAAATAGGTGTGGTTGTATCTTTTTTCCTAAGAATTTTACAAACCTCCATTCCACTGACATCAGGAAGTGTGATGTCCAGAATCACCAAATGAAATTCAGATGTAAAAAATTTTTCAATAGCCTCTTTCCCGTGAGAGCAAATGGTAAGATTGAAGCTGCTAACGTCAAAATGGAGATTTAGCAATTTAGCAATCTCAGGATCATCTTCAACTAAAAGAATGTTTTTCATTTAAGCAAAGGAAACTTATTATAGAAGTCCTTATCAATAATAATTAAAAAAAACATCATGGCAACGAATTATTTAAGCATTGATTTTTCAGACTGACCTACTAATTTATAATCCACTTTCACATTTCACTATAAAATTTATTTTTTTCATTAACGTATATAATGCTCCCATTTGGATAAAATTTAATAACCATAGACTTCATGTGGGTGCTGTGATACCTCGATTTGTAGCACGATAAAGACTATGTACATTAAGATATAAACCTTGATAACAAATAGCGGCAACATCCATTGAAATATAAGAGCTCCAACGTGACAGTTGAAAGGCAAATCATTTACTTTTTTTCAATTCCCTGATATGATACTCCTGTATCAATGGTGGGTTTTCCGGCGTAAGTGTAAAACTTATTTCAATATCAATCTTTTCCCCTTCCATAATAAATGAGCCACGCAGGTTATTTTCAGGAATGAGTTCCCTGATATGAACGATGTTCCCAGCCTTTTGAAAAATACTATCAGCTTCTTTACGCAAAGAAGCAGGAAAATAATCCATGAAGAAGTTTTCAGCAAAAATGTGAGCAGCTTCCGGATCCTTCCATGCAGGTAATAATTTAATCAACTCATTCTTCCTTTGATTTAAAATAGCGGATACAGGTAATAATACTGGCTGCAATTTTGCAATTGCAATGAGTGTATCCAATACCTGCATATTAATTAAGGAAGCGGGAGCATAGGTATGGTTACTGAAAGATATTATTCCAATGTTATAATCCGGCATTATTTTCCAATTGCTGCCAAAGCCCGGAAGCCCGCCGCTATGGCCTATGAAAACTCTGCCTTCGCAGTCTTTCTCCCAACGTAAACCATAAGCATAAGCAGACACGAGCGGGCATGTACGTCCACCCGGATATTTATATTGTGCATTTAGAGCGCTGAAGTTCCAGGGAAATTGCATCTCACGAAGGGAGCCCCTTTTAATGGGGCCTTTATCTTCATCATCCCTGGGTGGCCACGCAGAAAGTTGCAGCAACACATACTTGCTGAAATCTTCTATGGAGGTGATCATGCCACCCATGGCGCCATAAATGCCGTCGTGTAATAAAGGTTGTTCCATCCATTGTTCATTAAGCCAGCGATAGCCATGCGCTAATGTGGTTGCCGGCACCTTACTGTATTCCCAATAGGTATGTGTCATCCCTAATGGCTGCAGGATGTTTTCAGTGATATAGACTTCATAAGAAATCCCGGACACTTTTTTTATTATGTATCCCAACATAGCGAAGCCCATGTTACTGTACTCATACTTTAAGCCGGGATCATTTGAAAAAGAGATTCCCTTTTTTATGAACGCAATTAGTTCTTCGTCTGTCCTTTCCAGTTGACGATCGCCCCAGGGATTATCTTCCGGAAAACCTGCTCCATGCGTAAGCAAATTTCGAATGGTGATTACGGGCGCATCAGTTGTCAGGTATTTTTGCTCTTTCATTCCAGGTATATATAAGTACACCGGATCGTCAAGCTTTAGCTTTCCTTCATCCCTTAGTTTTAGAATAGCCATTGCCGTAAAGCTTTTTGTCATAGAAGCAATCCGAAAATCCGATCTGCTATCAGCCGCAATTTTTTCAGAAAGATTAGCGAGGCCGGTATTACCTGTATGGACTAATTTTCCATCTACTATAAGTCCATATACCATTCCGGGAAAATGATGTTGTTTTGCGTAGCTGCTGTATAATTCATCAATCACGGTGTATGCAGCCTCAATATTTTTTATCCTGTTATCGTTTGTTTGTGCATATAAACTATGGCTGATGCAGGCACTAACAAAAAGCGCTGTGAGCCGCAATAGCAATTGTATCTTTTTCATATCTGTTTATGCTTAAGGTTTTGATCAATTATGCGGTGGCGTTATAAGCTACACTTAAATATACGAAAGGCTGAAAAGAATCAACTTTGATGTACTGGATTTCGAAAGTTGCAGGAAGTTTGACCCTTTCTTTTTTTGTTAAGTAAATTTTTAAAGACTTCTATTGTAAAAGAGAGCTAAATTTATTTATGATCCACTTAGATGATGTAAGAATTGGTAATTGGATTTCTTTAGGATTACCTGGTAGCCTTATAGCGGCTCATAAAATATTAGATAAGGACAAATTCGAAGTTTCTATTGTTAATGGTACCGAATATGCATTAGTCCAAACTGAAACCTGGAGATATGAGAAACAACCAAAAATAGAATTACTATCTCCATATGGAATAAAAGGAATTCCATTGTCCGTTGAAACGCTTACTAATTGTGGGTTCCAGTTGAACCCCGGGGAAAAATTAGCAGGCCAACCAGGTTCAGAAACCTCAATAAATAATTACTACTCACTGGAAGATTTAACTCTTATAGTTTCCGGTTCCAAAAGCACATGTACATTCACTGAGACTAGTGGTAACGTTGAAATTGAATTTGTGCATGAACTTCAAAATCTATATTTTAAATTAATGAATAAAGAACTGGACATTACTGTTCCTGCTTATAATTTTCAAATGATGCATAAAAACTATTGAACAAGCCTTAACTACTCTTTAGCGTCCGAGCGAGGTTTCCATTTCGCAAAAAAATTCAAGAATAGAGAATCAGCACGTTTATCAAATGCCAGCGTTTTATGGACGGGAATATGTATTTTATCTGACGAATTGCATAGAATTAAAAAATAGATTTTCCCGGTAAAAAATTTTACTCCAATTCTTCCTTTTACTCAAAGAAAACGTTAAAAGCTCCCTTTCAGCTCCTCGTTTGCAAGCAATACAACTGGAAAAAATACCAACGAGCAAGTTGAGAAATTTTTTTTTGTTTAGTTTCGCGGCCCTAAACACAAAATTAATTGAAGTACTGTTTCAGATTAATTAAACATATCATCATAAAAGTGATGGGTAATATTTAAAAACAAAAAATAAATTCATGAAGAAAGAAATCATTTTTACATTACCAGCTGAAGCGCTGGAAGGGGCTACTGAAGCTGTAGTATTGGGAGACTTTAATAATTGGACTCCCGGCCAGGAATTTGAATTGAAGAAACATGCCGATGGCTCTTTTAAAACAACTGTTGAGTTAGAAGGAGGAAGAACCTATCAATATCGTTTTTTACTTAATAACGGAAGGTGGCAAAATGACTATAACGCCCAGGACTACGTGCCAGTATCCGGTTTGTTTATTGACAATTGCGTCATCACCGTGGATGAAACATTGGATATTGAGCAAAACCAACATTTCGAAACCGTTACTAACGAGGAACCTTCAAAGCCAAAAGTTACAAAAGCTAAATCGGTTAAAACAACGGCCAAAGCTGAAGGAACAACTACTAAAAAGCCTGCAGCAGCGAAGACTGTGAAGTCTGAAAAAGCAACCAAACCTGCCAAGACTATAAATAAGAAAATTTCCGGAGACAAGAAAGCATAACGAATTGAATCGCGGCACAGATGAGCTTAATGCTGGCAAACGTCCCTTATCAAATTGAATCTAAAAAAATAGCCGCTTCTTACCGTGAAGCGGCTATAGGTGCCATTATCCAAAAACCACTCTTAACCAAAAACTGTTTTCAAAAGAGTTAATGTTTTTTACCCGGATTAAACCATACGGGCCATTTGCCAAATCATTTATATTTCATCTTATCCGTGTTCTTTTTTCCATTTTTCCACTAATTGACATGGCTTGTTATTTTGGAATCATGGGTCTAAGAAAAAATATTGGTATACGAGAAAGAACCTTTAAAAACAATCTTATCTCGCATCCGGCGAAACAAAAACAATAGGGCAATTAACAATAATACCCGCGCCACCAGCAGGGCCGGCAGCATTAAGGCC
>JBDUEG010000228.1:0-4519 GCA_040002575.1 Ginsengibacter sp. | reverse complement strand
AAAGGCATTCTATCACAGGATGGAATGAGTATCAGCGGAACTTATACTTTGCAAAATACAGGTCAGATAGGCTATTTCACTTTAATGAAACAACAATAAAGAAACATTAGAGTATTTTTTCGAGTTCGCCTTTTAATGCTTCTATCTTCTTTCTCAATTTTACTGCATCTCTTTTTTTGCTTTGCGAAATTCCATCTATCAATAGTTCCAGGTTCTCAATATCCGCAACTTTATTTCCTTTGGTTCCAGCCATAGACCAATCTTTAATGTAGGAGAGCAAAATTTCTTCCCACGCCTTTTCATCTGTCAATGATGAAGGGTCAATCACAAGTTGGCAGAGCTCAAGATTTGCCCCTCGCAGGAATGACCAGTAAGTCAAATTAACGTTACTTCCACCTAAGGTATCTCTTAAAGTTTTTAGTTCGTTTAGTGCGGCAGCGGATGTATGCAGGTTGTATTTGCTTTTACCATAAGATACCTCTTTCCCCCATGCACGGTTACCAAGCAACACCAGGATATTTTCTGTCTCCAACCAATTAGAAAGCGTATAAGCCTTATTGTTATTACCGGGTGAATTGTGTGCCTTGAAATAATAATATGCGGCTGCCGCAAAATCTTTTTCTTTCTCCTCCATTGATATGAAGGCCTTACGCTTGTAGGCACTTCCAAGCAAGCTCAGGCGCTCTGATGTTTCACTTATATTCAATAACATTTCAAGGTCTCTTATTACGGCCTCGATTTGTTTTGTATGCTTTGCCCGTTCTTTTAAATTTTCCTTGAGCAATTTTTCAGGATCCGCTTGTTTTGTTGCCTTCTTTTTATCGTTCGTCCATTTCAAAAGATCACTCACGATTTTTTTGGTCCTTACATTACAATATTTTTCCAGCGTACTCACTGAAAAGCTTGCCTGCTCCATACTTATTACAGATTGGAAGCTGGCAAGAGCCATGTCATACATATACATATCAGCATAGATAGTTGCTTCCATACCAGTAATAGCGGCATTACGAAGTTCCGCTTTGTCAACGGCCTGTGTAATCGCAATGAGCCGGGTAAGAATATCATTCTCATCATAATGTCCAAGATCCATTTCGTTATGCAAATTGTACAATGCAATTTCAGCTTCCTCGGAAATTATATATACAGGAGAAAATGCTTTGTATTGTTTTACCCTGTTATCAAATTTATAGAACGGGTCACCATAACACTGATAGGCTCCCCATGTATTATTAGCAGTATGATAATTATCATAAATTGTCTTCCGGGCTTTTTGTACAGCGTCTCCAAAATTTGAACCTTCAAACATGTTGGAGTAAAACACTTTTGTAAATTCCATCGCAGCCGCATCATCTACAGCCCATCCTGCAACTACTACAGCCTTCACCCCGTTTTCTATCAACTGGGTACCGATGTTTGCAGCAAGCTTATAGCGTCCACGATACAGTTCTTCTGCTACGCCATCGGTCTTACCAAGAAAGCAGCAATTAACAAAAACTAATTCGGGTGTTGTACTCATCTGCGCAATCTCAGCAGTCGTCAGGTAAACACCTTTACCAATTACCATTCCCGATGTGTCAGGATCCTGAGGGTTGAATACCCCATGTCCTGCCAGGTGAATTATTTTATAACTGTCTGAAAAAAGATTTTTGATGATGTCAGGAGCCGAGCCTCTAAGAACTAACTGCGCTTTAAAATCATTATCATTGAAGGTAGCTGATACCATCTCTGCTTCAGCATATGCCCCGGGCAGCTGTACTACATATCCATCCAGGAAAGGATCACCAATTACTAATGCAGTTTTTTTAGAAACCGGGTTTATCTTCATCCTGTCATCCTGCGTCGCCAGCTGGCGTATCATTCCTGCATTTATACATAAAGGCTTGGCTTCAGTAGATTTATCCTGCAAGAGTTCCCATGGATAAGAGGCAGTATTCTTATCAAGAATCCAGTTGATGTTGCATTGCCTTGTAAGCTGCTCTTTAAAGTCATTGGGAATGAGTAATTCAAAAACAGTTTTTGCAAGTTCCGGTGACCATAAGTTCTTTGCAGATATATCATCTATAATTTGCTCAATGATTTGCGGGTTGCTTTTTAATCTCCTTTGAAGCTCCCGGGCACCGCCCGTAGAAGCATTAAAAAGAAGACTGCGTGTTTTAGAAGAAGCATTTTCATTTTTTTCCAATTGTACTGTTATGCGGTTCCACCATCCTTCAGTTGTTTGCGATTCTATCCGCTTTTTAGAGCCGAGCAACTTCCGTATTTTTTGCGAATCCTTTCTAACTCTCAAAAATGAATTTTCTTCTTTTTCTACCCTGCTCAAAGAATAGAAGGCACTCAATGCAGCATCCTCATATAATTCGATGAACTCCAGGTATTGTATTGCCTGTGGATTTTCAGGCTTCAGTTTTTTGATCTTGTTATTTGCGTTTTGAACGCCTTGCATAATTGCCCGTACCGAATTTTCAACTGAAAGGCCACCATAACCGCTGCCTATTATCAATGAAGAAAGGCCGATGTCACTTTTTTCTTTTTTAGCATCGTTATTACCAGTGTCCTTTCTACCCAGGTTTAGCAGGTATTTAGATACTCCCTGCTCCACTGTTTGTGTAAGCTGGTACGCCGTGAAAGAACCGGATTCTCCGAGCCCAATGATGATAGCACCTTTGAAATTATTTTTGTTTTGAATAAATATTTCGCTGCTTCCTATATCACCCGGATAAATTGAGAGCTTGTGCATTTCAGAAAGTGCAAGGCTCATATTTTTATCAATTTCTCTTTCTGCATTTAAGATACCATCATTCAAAAAATGTCCGGCAATTAGTGGGTAGGATGCATACTTTAAGTCTCCGTTACTTATTGAGACACGTATCGCTAATTTTTCTTTTGGTTCTTCTTTTATTCCATCAAGCCCTAACAAAGTATTAGTCACTCCTTCTGCCGAAATATCAAAATCATGTTGCTCCGGCGATTTGAAAGTCTTATTAATTCCCCGCACTTCAGGCCTTATTTTGCTAAAGGAATTTGTGGAACCTGTATTTATGATTTCGGTAATCCCTTTGAATATTCCAGGCTCGTTAGCAAGAGCGCCATGAGAAACATTTACATAATACACTGAATCATTCGCAATCATTTTTTTAGGAATGCCACTTTCCCAGGTCACGCTCTGGTCACCCTCTGCCGTACTTAAAAATACCAATTCATCACCCCTGTTAGTTTTTTCAATTGTATAACCGCAAGGCGTAGCCGCATCTTTACCGGCGACGTAAATTATGTTTGAATAGTCAATGCTATCCATGGATGAAATAATGTTATCTCTATATTTTTGAAATTCCTTTAAGTCAGCGGCTTGAGGCGCCGGCCAATCTCCAAGGGTTGCCCCCATTGCTTTCCAGGTATCTGTATTTGAAAAATCGTTTGCGGCATCTACCGTAAGGGGAAGCAGGCTTAGCAAGCCAGGCATCTTTGAGAACATATTTATTAGTCCCTTCTTAGTATGAAATAAATCTATTTTAGCAAGCTTGCCAATGATAGCATCTTTACCCATGAATACAAACGGAATTCTAAAAGAACCACCTAAAGGCGCACCGAGAAAAAGCAGCTTAAACCCCGGAGATTCGTTAAGCTTTTTCCAGGTATCAGGATAAGTAAGAATGAAATCCCTTACGAGCACACCGCCCATCGAATGCCCGATTATTTTCACTGGCTGATGATATGACAACAGCTTATTGATCTTATCATTTAATGAAGACGCCACTTTATTGAGCTGCAACCTCCAGTCGAAAGCGAAGGTTACTACATCATAATCCGTAGACAAAAATCTCACAAGCTTTTTATAAGAACTACTTACTATAGATGAGGCAGTAACATCTTTATACTTTATATCCAGTTTTTCCAGGCCACCTGAAAGAAATTTTAAATAGTTGATCCAGATAGGGTGTTCATCATTTGAAAGATTAGAACCCATAATGCCGGGCAACAAAATAACAATAGGCTTGGTACCTGTAACAGTATCACTAAACACTTCGCCTCCATCAAGGTTTAGTAAAACGTTTCTATCCATACCAGCAACCGAACCTTGTTGTAAAAAACTAAAGCCGGGAACGAGCGTTGCTCCGGTTGATTGAAGTGCTCTTAATATTCCATCGTTGGTTTTTTTATTCTTGAAATAATGAAAGTGATCCACATCAGTTGCTTCATCAAAAAGATATTGAACCTGCGCCTGCCTCTTTGAGCCATAATACATGGAACCTGTATTTACTACCAGGTCATTATCTTTTAAATAAAATAATTTGCTGGCGATTATCAACAGTGCTTTCAGGTTTAATTTTGTTTTACAATTGCCCGATACAACTAATAAAGGCTGGTCAAGAACAACGTTTGAAGCTGGACTATTTAGCACTTTTATAAATGCTGATTCAGGATTCATTGCTTCAAGGCCGGGAAGAACATCGACTTTATTTTTAGAATCAATTACAGTTGCAATCAGGCTTTTGAAAGCATTGTAAACAGGATTAGCAAT
>JBDUEG010000227.1:0-4541 GCA_040002575.1 Ginsengibacter sp. | reverse complement strand
AATTATAAGCATTTGAAAAATGCGGTTAATTTCTTTGCAGGCAAAGGCACTGAAGAATTTCAAAAACAATTTGCCGATAAAAAACTCAATTATGTTTTCGTTTCAGAAAATGGAATTGACGGACTTGAATTGGCTAATAATCTCTCGAAAAAGGGATACAAAATAAACTGGCTAATTGAAGGGATGCAGCGTTGGGAATGGTACATGAACAACGTAGAAACTTTTAAATGCATTGATTATTTAGTGAATTAAAAAATGGACATTCAATACATTTCAAAAGAATTAGCAAAGAATAAAAATATTTTCAAATCAATTTTTGAGAATACTGAAGAGCAGGAATATCTATGGAAACCTTTACCAAATAAATGGTGCCTTTTAGAAATACTCTGTCACCTTTATGATGAAGAAAGAGAAGATTTTCGTGCGAGGATTCAACATACATTTGAAAATCCTGCAGAGCCAATGAAGCCAATTGATCCTGTTGGCTGGGTGCTCGAAAGAAAATATATTGAACAGGACTATAAAATTATTTTAGAAAAATTTTTATCGGAAAGGGATAAATCTGTTGAATGGCTTAATGATCTCCCCAATGCAAAATGGAACAATATTTATTACCATTCTCAATTGGGAGAAATAAGCGCAGCAATGTTTTTATCTGCATGGCTGGCGCATGATTACCTCCACATAAGACAAATCACCCGAACAAAATATCAATACTTGCAAAGCCTCACCGGCCATGACCTATCGTATGCGGGAAAATGGTAAATAGATTTTACCTACCTATATTTTACTAAATTTATTTTCAGTTACAATCCAATTTATTTTAGATTGCAATAAGTCTGCATACAATTGCTAAAGAAAACTCAAACTCAAGTTTATCACATTGCTTCTTCATTCTAAATTTTTGAAAGCGGTATTTTTTTTCGTGTTGATTATTATTGTTTCAATACCTGTACGAGCACAACAGCAAAAAATATATTCTTGCTTTGTTGAAGGGGATTCATTTGCCAGCAATAAAATAACCAGACAATGGGCAGCATTTCAAAAGACAGGTATAAAACCAGATAAAAATCTCGATGAGCAGGTATTTGTACTGCCTGTTGTTTTTCATATCATTCATCAAAACGGGGTTGAAAATTTATCGGATGCAGAAGTGATGCAGGCTTTGCAAACATTGAATGATGGATTTGCAAATGCTGGTTTTTATGATCAGGGTTCAGGCATAAATACTAACATTACTTTTTGCCTTGCACATATCGATCCTGCAATGAATTATACCACAGGCATCAATCACGTGTTTGCAGATTTTCCAAAAGTAATTCCACCCATCAATGATGGCTTTCTTAAATCTTTTATTGATTGGGATCCTACAAAATATATAAACATATGGGTGGTAAAAGATATACAACTGACCATAGAAGTAAACACCTGTGGCGGTAGCGACCTTGATGCAGTAGGCTATGCAACTTTGCCATCTTCCCACGGCTCGTCGGCAGATGGAATTGTATTGGAAGGCGGCAGCCTTAATTCAACAGCTATTGTTCACGAAATGGGCCATTACCTTGGATTATATCACACCTTCGAAGGCGAATGCATTAATAATGATTGTACCACTGATGGCGACCAGGTTTGCGATACTCCTCCACAATCGCAAATTGATGCAGGATGTGCTAATCCTAAGAATAGCTGTAATACAGATATACAATCTGGTTTCAGCACAGATCAAAATGATATCCCGTTTAATTTCATGGATTACACCGCTTGCGCTCATAATTTTACTCCTGGCCAAAAAGATAGGATGCGCTTTATGATAACAAATGTGCGTAATAGCTTGCTGGCGCAAAACGTTTGTGCCGTTAATTGTAACAATCCCCAGGATGCTTCTTTTAGTTTTCCTGATATGGATTATAAAATAGGCGATAATATCACCTTTACTCCAATATCTGCAAGTCCCTCGCAGGAATGGAGTGTAAATGGAAATTTTATTTCATCGTCAGCTAATCTCGATTATATATTTCCAGGCCAGGGTTGGTTCAAGATTGAGTTACTTGCAAAGCCATCACCCGATGATGCCCAATGCCGCAATAAGCAAGTAAATTATGTACATGTTTATTGCGCCGTGAAAGCAAGGATCAGTGTAGATAAAATAAAAGTAGCCTTAAATGAAAGTGTACATTTTTCAAGTGATATTACCATAGTAAGAAACGGCCCTGAAAGTGTAACCTACAGTTGGTATTATAACAATACTCTTTTTAGCAATAGTCCTTCGACAGACTTTGCATTTCAAACATCCGGCAACAAAAGTATTTACCTCGTTATTAAAAAAGGAAGTTGTACAGATACATCAAATTACGAACTGGTAGATGTAAAACCTCTGCCTGACTATAAAATCACATTGGAGGGAATAAGCTGTGATCCTTCCTTAAAAAAAATTCAGTTCTCTATTTGTAATGAAGGTTTTTTTCCAGTGCCTCCCGGATTGCCTGTAAGTATTTATAGTGATAACCCAACAACAGGCAATGCGCAACTCATAGGAAGTGTTTACGCAACTGATGCCCCAATAGATAAATTTTGTTGCAAATCATTTCAGGCAGACCTGCCTTCAAATTTTCAACTAACCGGTAAGTTCATTTATGCCGTTGTGAATGACAATGGCACGCTTAGCAGGCCTTATAGTTTTAGCCAGTTCCCGAATACCCAATTTGGGGAATCTGATTATACTAACAATCTTGATAGTTTAAAAAACGATGGACTTATACTTACCATCTCTCCAAAAGATACAGTCATTCTATCCGGGAGCACTTTTGCTTTTACCGCAATTACCAATAATCCTGCTACAATAAAATGGACAAGTCAAAGAGGAACCTTTAATTGTGATACTTGTGCTGTTACAAATTTTTCAGCGGATTTATATACAAAGGTTATCGCTACTGCTACTAGCGGTGTAGGTTGTACTGTTTCAGATACAGCCGTTGTGAAAATTTATATTAGCGATGATATAAGAGTTCCAAACGCCTTTACACCAAACCAGGACGGATTGAACGATATATTTTATGTTCTTGGTGGCGAAAACGTAGCCCGGATAAATTCAATGGGAATATACAACCGTCTTGGCCAAAAGGTTTTTGGTAAAACAAATTTTCAACCAAATGATCCTTCACAAGGTTGGGATGGCACTTTTAAAGGAAAAGGCCTATCCACGCAAATTTTTGTGTATTATTTTACTGCAGAGTTTATAAACGGATCTAAGAAAGCATACAAAGGAATTGTAACACTTATAAGATAATTTAATGAGTAGCTGGAAAACTTTACTCTAATTATTATATCTTTTTTTTAAAAATACCCTGGTTTTAAAAACCTATCCGTCATTATAATAAACTTTAAAAAAATTGAAATGGCAAAGACGATTGTACAAAAAATAGTGTTCAAAAATACTACGACTGATAAGCTTTATAACTTTTACATGAATGCAAAACAACATTCATTGATAACGGGTGCCCCTGCAAAAATCTCCAATAAAGTTGGCGCGGCATTTTCGGCGCATGGAACTTACATCACTGGAAAAAATCTTTTCCTCGTAAAAAATGAATTGATCGTTCAAACATGGAGAGCGGAAAGCTGGACGAAGAATGACCCTGATTCTGTATTTATCATTGGTCTCGAAAAGAAAGGAAATGATGTTATGCTAAATGCTGTTCACGTAAATGTTCCTGACAATGCGGAAGCAAGCTTGAAAAAAGGATGGTTCGATCATTACTGGAATCCGATGAAAGATCATCTTGCAGGAAAAGAAATTAAAAAGATTTCGATGTAATGCTTCGACAAGCTCAACTCGACAGACTCAACATGACAAACTTAGAAGGGTGTCAGTCTGAGCTTGTTGAAGGCGGTTTGAGGCAAAAGGAAATCTTAGTACGGGTTTTATCAGACCTGGTTTGTCGAAAGCTAAAACTTATAATCTTTCACAACTTTCTCCCTGAATTCAAATATTTTTTCCAATTGTTTTTTTACAAAAAGCGAATTCGCAATATCTCCAAAGAACCAGAAAGGAATTTTGTAATGAACAATATCTGTCATCTCAACACCGTCATCTACTTCTTTAAAATGGTGTTGATGATGCCAGAATGAATAAGGTCCGAAGCGCTGTTCATCAATAAAATATTTCATGTGATTTACCTGAGTTATTTCCGTCATCCAGTAAAGCGGAATACTCAATAACGGTTTTACTGTGTATTCAATCAATTGTCCGGCATACATTTCTTCACCATGATGTTCGGAAATAATATTAAACCCAAGATCAGGCGGAGTTATCTTTTTTAAGTTCGCCGGGGAAGAAAAAAACTCCCAGGCTTCATTGAGTTTTATAGGGAGGAACTGTACTTTCTTTAAACTGTATACTTTGCTCATTTGGGGTTAATAACAAAAGAAAGGCGATTTGGTTATAATAAGTACTAAATACTTTCCGTAGAACTCCCTTTAATTAAAACATCTCAACACTCCAGGTTCTTTTCCAGCTTTCACCGGCAGCAATTTTATTAATA
>JBDUEG010000226.1:0-4556 GCA_040002575.1 Ginsengibacter sp. | reverse complement strand
TTGATATTCATCCCGCTGCGGAAATAGGTGAACATTTTTTTATTGATCATGGTACCGGTATTGTAATTGGAGAAACTGCTATTATTGGCAATTATGTAAAGCTTTACCAGGGCGTTACCCTGGGCGCACTGAGCGTAGATAAATCAATGGCATTTACAAAAAGACACCCCACGGTTGAAGATCATGTAGTAATTTATTCAGGTGCTACCATTCTTGGCGGCGATACTACAATAGGGCATCACAGTGTAATTGGCGGAAATGTATGGCTAACAAAAAGTGTTCCTCCAGGCACATTGATATATCATAACCCTGCACTCACTGTTCTTGAGGGTAAAATTGTAACCTACTAAATTAATTGAATGCCCACGATCTTAGATACTGTAGGAAATACTCCACTGGTAGAGTTACAAAAAATGAATACAAATACTGGCGTAAAAATTTTCGCTAAACTGGAAGGAAATAATCCTGGTGGAAGTGTAAAAGACAGGCCGGCCCTAAACATGATACGTAGTGCACTTGAGCGTGGCGATATAAATAAGCAGACAAAATTAATAGAGGCAACGAGCGGTAATACTGGTATCGCAATGGCCTTGATGGCAAAAATTTTCGGCCTCGAAATTGAGCTCGCAATGCCATCCTCATCTACGAGGGAAAGAGTTCTAACCATGGAAGCTTTTGGCGCAAAAGTCACACTGCTGGAAAGCATAGAAGAGTGCCGGGATTATGTCGATAAAGAAGGAGCCAGCGGTAAAAAATATGTGCTTAATCAATTTGCAAATCCTGACAACTACAATGCACATTATAAAACTACAGGCCCTGAGATATGGAGAGACACTAATAAATCAATTACTCATTTTGTAAGCTCAATGGGCACCACAGGAACTATCATGGGCTGCAGCAGGTATTTGAAAGAGCAAAATAATGACATTCAAATCGTGGGATGCCAGCCAACTGAAGAAGCATCTATTCCCGGAATACGGCGATGGCCTGCTGAGTATCTCCCTAAAATATTTGAACCGTCACGGGTCGACCGCATAATGGATGTAACACAGGATGATGCAATAAGTTATACGCGGAGGCTTGCAAATGAAGAAGGAATTTTTGCCGGAATGAGCAGTGGTGGGGCGGCTTCAGCAGCTTTAAGGCTTGCGCAAGAAATGAAAACCGGAGTAATTGTTTTTATAGTATGCGATCGTGGCGACAGGTATTTAAGCAGTGATTTGTTCGGGTAATTTGACAGTATAATTTAATACGGTATAGTATTCTAATTTATCAGCAGCGCTATATTTTTGAATATTATTGTTAACGTACAACCTTTACCGGGAGCGGAATCAATAATAACATCTCCCTTATACAACTCCGCACGGCTTAATACATTATTAATACCTATTCCTTTTCTTGATATGCAAGGATCGAAGCCCACGCCATCATCTCTTATCGAGATAAAGATATTGTCGGAAAGTTGCTTGAAATCAATGTACATTGTTTTAGCCTTCGCATGTTTCAAAGTATTATTTATTTGCTCCTGCACAATTCTAAATAAATTTAATTTGAATTTTTCATTTAGATTTTTTTCTTCAAAATTTATAACGTTGAATATAATCTTCAATGGATGAACCTGCATTATATCTTGAATAATGTCTTTAACTGATTCAATTAAACCTATTTCGCCAATAGATGGGGTAATAAGCGTTTTAGAAAGTTTTCTAATTTCATTGATGGCATTTATAGTGTAAGTGGAAGAACTTTGTAAATACGATTCCCGCTTCTCTTCATCCTTACCTGCCATCTCAATATATAACTTTGTTGCGCCGAGTAGCTGGTTCACATTGTCATGAAGCTCTCGTCCTATCAAAGATCTTTCGCTTTCTTGCGCAGAAATAATTGCTTCCGTAATTTCCTTTTGACGTATAACTTTTTCAAGAGCTAGTCTTTCTTCCGCTAATTTTCGTTCTGTAATATCTCTTGAATTTGCAACAATGCCGTTGACGGCTTCATCATCTATAAGGTTTATTATATTGGTTTCAAGCCACCTCCATTGTCCATTTGCATTTTGAAAACGGTAAGGCGGTATATCAAGGCTCCCCTCTTCTTTCAACTTTTCAAAAAGTTGGACGGTGCTTTGCAAATCGTCGGGATGAATAAAAGAGAATGCATTTTTACCGGTAAAAAATTCAGGATCATACCCAAGTATCCTTTTGGACGTCGGGCTGACATAAATATAGTTGGCCTCGTCATCTAATATGGCGATAAGGTCAGATCCGCTTTGCACAAGCGATTTAAATCTTAGCTCACTTAATAATACTTTTTGCTCAGCATCTTTTCTTTGCGTTATGTCCTGCGTAGCACCAATAAGCCTTACAGGGTTGCCATCTTTATCCCGAATTACATAACCCCTGTCCTGAACAAAAGCATACTTTTCATCGCCCGATGATATCCTGCATTCAATCTCAAATAAATTTTGGGTTTTTGAAGTGAATATTTCGTCACGAATTTTTTTCAAATTCCTGAGGTCATCAGGATGGATTGCTAATATGCCATTATTATCTTCCGAGCCGGCCTCTCCTACTGCTTTTAAAACAATTTTCCAGCCTTCCTTACTGCTGTAGACTTCTCCCGTTTTAAGATTCCAGTCCCAAACAATATCATGTGTAGCCATACTTACAAGATTGAAACGCTCGACGTTTTCCTCGATAGTTCCCAGGTTCTTTTTCCTTTCAATGCTATACTGAACTGTTTTTTCTAAAACCTTGATATTATAATCGCCCTTGATTAAAAAATCCTGTGCGCCAAGCGAAAGTGCTTTCAGTGAAATTTGCGTATCAGACAATCCTGATAAGATGATTACCGGTATCCTGGAAGTTAATTGCTCCAAACTTTTGAAGGATTTCAAACCACTGCTATCCGGAAGAAAGAGATCAAGTAAAACAAGAGAAAAAGATTGCTGCTTCAACATTTCTTTTGCCTCTTCCAGGGTAGACGCTATATTTATTTCTTCAATTTTTAAATTGGCGCTTTCCAGAAACTCTTTTAGTAACAACTGTTCTTTCTCGTTGCTCTCAATTACAAGTATGGAAATGCTATCTTCTAATTGTTCCATGTGCTCTAATTTATCTGTCTACAGAATAGTGGCGTTACCAAGTTAATCTTACAATAAGAATTTAGGACAATAATATATGACTTGCATCGACGATACAACAAAGCAAAAATTCACTTTTCAGATTTGAAAAACATAAATATTCTCGACTATTTAACCAGATGTAATAGGCTGCATAATTATTAGCGGTACTGTAAAATAACGATTTTTTTAGTTTCGCAGTTGATGTAAATAAAAAAAATTTAGCTCAGAACTTAAGCTAAATTTGCCTGTCCCCAATTTTTTCGTAAACGATTTAGTGTATGAAAAATATTCTTCTTGTAGATGACCACGCCATAATCAGGGCGGGGTTAAAAATATATATCGAAACAATCATTCCATTTTCAGTGATTGACGAGGCTTCCGACGGCGATACTGCCTTTGAAAAAATTAAGAAAAATAATTATGACTTGCTTATCATGGATGTGAATATGCCTGGTACTGATTCTTTTGGATTGGTAAATAACATTGTGTCAATAAAGCCCGATTCAAAAATTTTAATGATAAGCATGAATGCAGAGGAGATTTATGCAAAGAAATATCTAAAGCTCGGCGCAAAAGGATACATCAGTAAAGACGCTTCTGAAAGTGAAATAAAAACAGCGATTGACACTGTTCTAAATAATAAAAGATATATTAGTTCTGCTCTAAGCCAGGCCCTTACTGAAGATGCTCTTGGTAACAAACCTGCTAATCCTTTTGATAATTTATCGCCGCAGGAATTTAAAATAATTCAATACATAATAAGAGGAGAATCTGTAAGTGAAATAAGCCAGAAATTAAACCTTCATACGTCCACAATAGGAACACATAAAGCAAGAATCTTTAAAAAGCTAAATTGCAAAAACATTGTCGATCTAAATGCATTGGCAAAAATCTATAACATAATGCCGTCCGGTTCTTAGGAAATTAGAAGATTTTCTACAAAACCTTAGTTTGATTCCTACATGAAATATCTTTCTAAAAATTGACCTTCAATTATCCTTTGAAATCACCATCTTTCCCCGCCCTTAATAAAATTAAATCCGACCTATGAGAATCACTTATTATTAAACATAATACTGGTTTATTCTAGTGATGCATTGGATGCTTTTCTGCTTTAATCTCCAAATTGTTTTTCAGCCGTTCCTTAATCCTATAAAACTACCTAATAGTCTTTCCTAATTTTACTAATAAAATATAAGCTAAGCCTAAAATAAAAACACCCCGTCAATTAACGAGGTGTTTGTGGGAGCACACGGGTTCGAACCGCGGACCCTCTGCTTGTAAGGCAGATGCTCTAAACCAACTGAGCTATGCTCCCAATCATTTCAACTTTGTTTAAAGCGAGTGCTAAATCAACTTAGCCACGCTCAATTATTTGGGATTGCAAATATAAGAGAGGAACTGTATTCAAAAAAATTAATCCTTCAATCAAATA
>JBDUEG010000225.1:0-4619 GCA_040002575.1 Ginsengibacter sp. | reverse complement strand
AAAGCTCATCGAAACCATTGGAAAGAAAATAGATACAATAGAATTGTATCCTGCCAGTGAAGGTTTTTTTGCTTTTCAGGATAGCCAGAAAGATGAAGGATTATTATTAAATACTGATAGCGGAATATTTTTTGAATTTGTTCCTGCAGCCGAAATTTTTAATGAACATCCTACGAGGCTTACACTGCCGGATGTAAAGCTGAATGAAAATTATGTTTTGATAATTAGCAGTAATGCGGGTTTATGGGCATATAATGTTGGTGACACTATTAAGTTCGTATCCCTTAATCCTTATCGTATCGTTGTGACCGGAAGGATAAAACATTATATCTCGGCATTTGGAGAACACGTAATCGGTGAAGAGGTAGAGGCTGCATTGATGACAGCTGCAAACTCTGAAGATATTAAGGTTACTGAGTTTACTGTTGCACCCAAAATTTCAAATAATGATGAAAAAAGTTTTCACGAATGGTTTATCGAGTTTGAAAATATTCCCGCCAACCTTGACAGGTTTGCGAAAAAAGTTGATCAAAATTTAAGGAGAAAAAATATTTATTATGATGATCTTATTAAAGGAAATATTCTTCAGCCTTTAAAAATATCAGCGATTCAAAAAAATGGATTTATAAATTACATGAAGAGTATTGGAAAACTTGGAGGTCAAAATAAAGTTCCCCGTTTAAGCAATGACAGGATGATTGCAGACAAACTGCAGCATTGGATTAAAAAACCACTTGCTGAAACAATAACAAATCCTTAAAAACGTTTTGCTCAATAGATTGCAAAAAAATATACATTTGCATCGTATTCATTAAATGTTTCAAAGTGGAAAGGCACAATTATCATAATGCTTCTTTTGTTCTCACAACACCTGTTGTAGGACCCACAATGCCCCCCCGCGATTTCTGCCGACCTGGATACTGATAGGCCGAGCAATTGACCTTGCCCCTATCAGTGAAAAAATCCCCGCTCACACCACATAATTTAATTAATTAAATAAACGCAAAGTGGAACAATCAAAAATAATTGTTCGTATTGCAGACTCCGCAGATTTTAAATACGCTCAAACCATTACAGATGAGATGGCTAACTCTGCACAGGCGAGAGGAACCGGTATTGCAAAACGTTCAGCAGAATATATTCAACAAAAAATGGAGGAGGGCAAATCAGTTATTGCCATAACTCCGGAAGACGTATGGGTAGGTTTTTGTTATATTGAGGCATGGGGCAAAGAAGGCTTTGTAGCAAATAGCGGCCTAATTGTAGCGCCTGAATTCAGGAAGACAGGTATTGCTAAAAACATCAAAAGAAGAATCTTCGAACTCTCCCGCGAAAAATATCCTAAGGCAAAAATATTCGGGCTTACCACGGGACTCGCAGTAATGAAGATTAACAGCGACCTGGGTTATGAGCCGGTTACTTACAGCGAACTCACGGACGATGAAAATTTTTGGGCAGGTTGCAAGAGTTGTGTTAACTACGACATACTTATGAGTAAGGAAAGAAAAAACTGTATGTGTACTGCAATGTTATATGATCCCGCCGATCATTTTACCCCGGAAGAAACCGCGGCCGATTTTGAAAAAAAATCTCACCAGTACGAACGTTTTATGCGTGTTAAGCAAAGCAGGCTGATCAAATTTTTAACGGGCAGAAAGGCTGATAGAAAAAAATCGATTTTAAGTTTTTTCTTTAATCTTTAAACCGCGCTAATGAACAAGAAAGTAGTAATCGGTTTTAGTGGCGGGCTTGATACATCTTATTGCGTTAAATATTTTACTGATGAATTAAAGTATGAAGTTCATAGCATTATTGTAAATACAGGTGGCTTTACGAGTGGCGAGCTGAAAGACATAGAAGTTCATGCCAAGGCCCTCGGAGTTACAACTCATACTACAGTTGAAGCAACAAAGAGCTACTACGATTCTATTATTAAATATCTTGTCTACGGAAATGTTCTTAAGAATAATACCTATCCTTTAAGCGTAAGTGCAGAAAGGCTTTCACAGGCTCTTCATATTGCTGAACATGTAAAAAAGTTAAATGCGGATGCTGTTGCCCATGGCAGCACCGGGGCAGGAAATGATCAGGTAAGATTTGATATGATTTTTCATATAATGATTCCAGGGGTAGAAATTATCACTCCCATACGTGATATGCAATTGTCACGGCAGGAGGAAATTGATTATCTCAAATCAAAGGCGGTGAAAATGAATTTTGATAAGTCCGCTTACTCAATTAATAAAGGCCTTTGGGGAACCAGTGTTGGAGGAAAGGAAACACTATCTTCCAATGGAATGATTCCCGAAGAAGCCTGGCCAACTCAACTTAAAAATAACGAACCACAACAAGTGAAGTTATTTTTTCAAAAAGGTGATCTTCTCGGTATTAATAATGAAACGTTTGAACATCCGGTTGAAGCAATTCAATATTTACAAACACTTGCAGGCCCTTATGCTATCGGCCGTGATATACATGTGGGAGATACCATCATTGGCATCAAAGGCCGTGTTGGCTTTGAGGCAGCAGCGCCGGTAATCATTATCAAAGCACATCATGCTTTGGAAAAACACGTACTTACCAAATGGCAATTGAACCTAAAAAATCAGCTCTCTGAATTCTATGGTAACTGGCTTCATGAAGGGCAGGTACTAGATCCTGTTATGCGTGACATCGAAGCTTTTTTGGAATCTTCTCAGCAGCATGTCACCGGAACGGTTTATCTACAATTACTACCTTATCGCTTCCAGGTTACCGGTATAGAATCCGCCTTTGACCTAATGAATAGCAAGTTTGGCAAATATGGTGAAATGAATACTGGCTGGACCGGCAATGACGTGAGAGGATTTAGTAAAATCTTTGGCAATCAAACAGCAATTTTTCATGCGGTAAAAAAAAGCGCTGATGAAAAAGAAAATTAAAGCAGGAATTATTGGAGGCGCCGGCTATACAGGCGGTGAAATGATACGTCTTTTGATTAATCATCCTTCTGTTGAGTTAGTATTTGTACATAGCAAAAGTAATGCAGGTAAGAACTTACACGCCATTCACCAGGATTTAGTTGATGAAACTAAAATGGTTTTTTCTGACACAGCTAACGACGAAATAGATATCCTGTTTTTATGTGTAGGACATGGCGATTCAAAAAAGTATCTTGAGCAGAACGACATCCCTAAACACGTCCGGATTATTTCTCTTTCGGAAGATTTCAGGCTTAAGAAAAATTCAATTCTTCAAAGCCGGACATTCATCTACGGGCTCCCTGAACTTAATAAAGAGGTTATAAGAAATGCGGAGAACATTGCGAACCCCGGATGTTTTGCTACAGCTATCGAGCTTGGACTATTACCACTTGCAAAAATGAATCTGCTCTCGGAGGTTTATACAACCGGTATAACTGGTTCTACCGGAGCCGGTCAAACGCTTTCCGCAACCTCGCATTTTTCCTGGAGGCAAAATAATATCCAGGCGTATAAATCATTAACACATCAGCACCTCAAAGAAATAAATGAATCGCTGAATTCACTTTCTGGTAAAAGCCCCTCTGTTCATTTTATTCCCTGGCGGGGAGATTTTGCAAGAGGTATTTTTGTAACCTCGCAATTGAAATGCTCAGAAAGTCTTGATGAGGTTTACAAACTCTTTCGTGCCTTTTACAAGGAACATCCGTTTGTAAGAATCAGTACCGAATCGATATTCCTGAAGCAGTCGGTCAACACCAACAATTGTTTTATTCACATTGAAAAGGAAGAAGATAATCTTGTAATACATTCTACTATTGATAATTTGGTGAAGGGAGCAAGCGGGCAGGCGATACAGAATATGAACCTCATGTATGGCCTTGGTGAAACTGAAGGATTAAAGCTTAAGGCAAATTATTTTTAAAAAAGTAGCCGTTTTGAAATCTTTAAAATATTGGCGATGAAACTTTTCGACGTATATCCCGTTAATGACGTAAGTATTGCAAAGGCCAACGGCTCTTATGTTTGGGATGATAATGGTGTTGAATATCTCGACATGTATGGTGGCCATGCAGTAATAAGTATCGGCCATACTCATCCTCATTGGGTAAAAAAAATTGAAGAGCAACTTGAAAAAATTGCATTTTATTCCAACTCTGTAAAAATTCCTGTTCAGCAGCAATTGGCTGATAAGCTCGGTGAAGTTTCAGGTAAAAATAACTACCAGTTATTCCTATGTAACTCCGGTGCGGAAGCCAATGAAAATGCATTGAAGCTCGCTTCTTTTTTTAATGGCCGAAAAAATATTATATCTTTTTCAAAAGCTTTTCATGGCCGCACTTCCCTCGCAGTGGCAGTCACAGATAATCCTTCAATTATTGCCCCAGTAAATGAAACCGAGAATGTAATCTTCCTTCCCTTTAATGACAATGAAGCACTGCAAAATTATTTTAAGGAAAAGGGTAATGAAGTATGTGCGGTAATTGTTGAAGGCATACAAGGTGTAGGTGGAATTAACATCGCTTCCGCATCGTTCTTGCAGCTCATTCGTAAACTGTGTGACGAGCATGGTTCCGTATTCATTGCTGATTCTGTTCAATGTGGCTATGGCAGGAGCGGCAAATTTTATTCTCATGATTTTGCAGGCGTAAACGCAGA
>JBDUEG010000224.1:0-4658 GCA_040002575.1 Ginsengibacter sp. | reverse complement strand
TTCTGCTTCCCTGAACAATTCCTCCGCTTCCCTGATTTATAATTCATGAAAGAATTATCCTTTTGTCTATTTGTAAAACGTTTTTAAAATGAATTGAATGAAAAAGTTATTCTCCATTTTTTATTTCACAATACTGTTTCTTAAATTTTCTTCCGTAAATGCGCAACCACTGAAGACTCTTACAATAGAAGAGTGCTACCGGCTTGCGAGACAAAATTATCCACTTACAAAACAAAGAGAACTAATAGAAAACAGCGAAGAATTTTCGATTAAAAATATTGCCAATGGCTTTTTGCCTCAGATCAATTTTATGGGGCAGGCGACTTACCAATCTGCTGTTACAAAAATTCCTATTAAAATACCAGGAATGGACATACCCGGGTTGAGTAAAGATCAATATAAAATTTATAGCGAAGTAACCCAGCCATTGTATGATGGTGGATTAATCAAAGAACAAAAAAAATTACAAGAAGGAAATTCTATTGTTGAAAAACAAAAACTCGAAGTAGAACTGTATACATTAAGAGAACGTATAAACCAGTTGTTCTTTGGTGTGCTATTGATAAATGAACAACTTTCGCAAAATGGTTTATTAAAAAAAGATATTGTCACAGGCCTTCACAAAACGGAAGGCGCCGTTACTTATGGAACTGCACTCAAAAGCAGTGCGGATGTGCTGAAAGCAGAACTATTAATAGCCGATCAACGTACAATTGAACTGCGGGCTTCCGGGAGATCATATTTAAAAATGCTCGAGCTGTTTCTTAACCAATCTTTGGATGACAACATCGAATTAGAAAGACCGGAAAGTATCTCCGTTCTGCAAACCATCAACAGGCCTGAGCTTTTACTTTTTAACTACCAGCAGAAAACGCTCGATGCACAAAAGAATATTATCGACGCACGCAACCGACCTAAGATGAGTGCATTTGTACAAGGTGGAATCGGAAGGCCGGCACTTAATTTTTTAAGCAACAGTGCCCAGGCGTATTATATTTCAGGTATCCGCCTTAACTGGACTTTGAACGGATTCTATAATTCCAAAAACGAAAAAGCTTTATTGGAAAACAATCGCAAAGGTATAGAGGTTCAAAAGGAAACTTTTTTGTTCAATACCAATCTTTCACTGTCCCGGCAGGCTGAAGAAATAAATAAAACGAAAGCCTTGCTGCAGACAGATACTGAAATTATCAACTTGCGGGCTAACATAAAAAATGCTGCGCTGGCGCAACTGGAAAACGGAGTCATCACCAGCAATGATTACATACGAGAAGTAAATGCGGAAGATATGGCGAGACAAAATAAAATGCTTCATGAAATACAGTTGCTGTTGGCCGAATACAATCAACAGGTAACATCTGGCAATTGAAAATAAATAATCAATCAATCAATGAAAAAAACAACAACCATTCTTACCCTGGTGTTCTTTATTTCCTGCAACAATTCCAAAAATGATTTTGATGCAACAGGAACTTTTGAGGCAGTTGAAACAATAATTTCCGCTGAAGCCAACGGTAAAATTCTTGAATTTAATGTTGAAGAAGGCCAGCAGCTTTCAAAAGATTCCATGGTAGGATATATTGATCCGGTAAATATTGGATTGCAAAAGGAACAGGTTATTTCATCCATCACTTCATTGCAAAGCAAAACCCAGGACGTTGCGCCGCAGGTGAAATTATTGCAGTCCCAACTAACTGTTCAAAAATCACAATTGCAGAATTTACAGCATTAGCAGCAACGCATACAAAACCTGTTGAAGGTGGACGCGGCAACACCAAAGCAACTCGACGATATAAAGGCCCAGGTTGATGTTAGCCAAAAGCAACTTGCCGTAACACAACAACAAATAAGTGTGCAGCAAAATAACATTTCAACACAAAACAGGGGCATCCTCAGCGAAAGTGAACCACTGAAAAAACGGGTTGCGCAATTGCAATACCAGGAGGATAAAACAAAAATAATTAACCCGGTTCCAGGGATTGTACTTACAAAATATGCGGAAGAATATGAAGTAACCGCAATAGGAAAGCCTTTATATAAAATTGCAGATTTGTCAACTATTATTTTGCGTGCTTATATAACGGGAAATCAGTTCGCCAAATTAAAGCTTAACCAACAGGTGAAAATACTGGTCGATGATGGCACAAACAATTACAAACAATACGCCGGTACAGTTGAATGGATAAGCGACAAGGCAGAGTTTACTCCTAAGACAATTCAAACAAAAGATGAGCGGGCGAATCTTGTATATGCAATCAAGATCAGGGTAAAAAATGACGGCTATCTTAAAATAGGAATGTATGGCGAAGTAAAGTTTAGTTGAGAGTGGAAAGTGGTGAGTGGTGAGTGGAGAAAATCGGCCAATGATTTAAACAAATTGGATAATATTATGAGTGGTGCCAAAAAAAATAAAAAAGAAAATATTGGTGGCGGGTTAAAAAAACTCTCAACTCTCCATTCTCAACTCCCAACTAAAGATAACAATTCTCAATTCTCAATTGAAGTTAATGGCCTTACCAAACTTTATGAAAAGGGAAAAACGGTCGCCGTTGATAATATATCGCTCTCTGTAAATAAAGGCGAACTGTTTGGCCTGATTGGCCCGGATGGAGCAGGGAAGACAAGTATTTTTAGAATGCTAACCACACTCCTGCTGCCGGATAAAGGAACAGCAACCGTTGATGGCTTTGATATTAGAAAAGACTATAAACAAATAAGAAGTACAGTTGGCTATATGCCGGGAAAATTTTCACTATACCAGGACCTTACAGTAGAAGAGAATCTGAAATTTTTTGCAACAATCTTTAATACTACAATCAAAGAAAACTATCACTTAATAAAAGACATATATATCCAGATTGAGCCTTTCAAAAACCGGAGAGCCGGAAAACTTTCAGGGGGCATGAAACAAAAGTTAGCATTGTGCTGTGCCCTTATTCATAAACCCACTACGCTGTTTCTTGATGAACCAACTACCGGTGTTGATCCCGTTTCGAGGAAAGAATTTTGGGAAATGCTCAAGCGGCTTAAAGAACAAAATATTACCATATTGGTCTCCACTCCATACATGGATGAAGCCAAGCTTTGTGATAGAGTGGCGCTTATACAAACCGGGAAAATATTATCTATTAACACACCTGCAGACATCGTAAAATCTTACCCGGGAGACCTCTATGCAATTAAGGCAGCGGAGATGCATGCTTTGCTTAAAGGCCTGAGAAAATATGACATGACGTTAGAAAGCTACGCCTTCGGAGAGTATGCACATGCCTCTTTTAAAAATAATTTTTTTGATGAAAATGAAATACAAACTTACCTGGAAAGCGAAGGTTTGCATGATGTAGAAATCAGGTCCGCTGAGGTCACTATTGAAGATTCGTTTATAAAATTATTAAAGAACTGATGAAAGAATCCGTAATAAAAACCGATAAGCTCACAAAAAGATTCGGAGACTTTATCGCAGCTGATTCGCTTTCATTTGAAGTGGAGCAGGCAGAGATATTTGGATTTCTTGGAGCAAACGGAGCCGGCAAAACAACAGCTATGCGTATGCTTTGTGGATTATCTAAGCCATCTTCAGGCAACGCTTCTATCGCGGGCTTTGATGTATACAAGCAGACGGAACAGATAAAAAAGAACATTGGCTATATGAGCCAGAAGTTTTCTCTCTATGAAGACCTGACGGTGCAGGAAAATATTCATTTCTTCGGTGGCATCTACGGGTTATCAAACAAGCAATTAAAAAACAAAAGTGAAGAACTTATTTCTCAGCTGGGTTTACAGAATGAAGTAAAAAAATTAGTCGCCGGGCTTCCTTTGGGCTGGAAACAAAAATTATCTTTTTCAATTGCAGTTATTCATCAGCCTAAAATTGTATTCCTTGATGAACCCACCGGCGGCGTTGATCCTGTAACCCGCCGGCAATTTTGGGATTTAATTTATGACGCCGCTGATAAAGGCATGACCATTTTTGTAACTACGCACTACATGGATGAAGCTGAATATTGTAACCGGATTTCCATAATGGTTGATGGCAAAATTGAAGCTTTGGATACACCCGGGAATTTGAAGAAGCATTTCAAAGTAAAAACTATGGACGATGTTTTTTTAGAATTGGCAAGAGGTGCGAAGAGGAGTGAGAGTTGAAAGTTGTGAGTTGTGAGTTGTGAGTTGAGAATTGAGAATTGAGAATTGAGAATTGAGAATTGAAAGAGTTCTTTAGTATAGTTTTCAATAATTAAATCAGTAAGAATGAAAAATGATGTTGTTGCGCCAAAGTCAATCGCATTCGCAATACGGGTAATAAATCTATATAAACATTTATGTACGGAAAAGAAGGAGTATGTGTTATCAAAACAACTATTAAGAAGCGGTACAGCAATAGGTGCGCTAATAAGAGAAGCAGAGCATGCTGAATCAAAATTAGACTTCGTACATAAAATGAATATTGCGCTAAAAGAAGCAAATGAAGCTGAATATTGGCTTTTGCTCTTAAAAGAGACAAATTATTTAAGTGACCATGAAAGCGTTTCCATCAGAAATGATTGTGATGAACTTATCAGGTTATTAGTCAGTATTGTAAAAACCACAAGAGGAAATTTAAGAAAATGAATAGTCACTCTCAACTTTCAACTCACAACTCTCAATTCATTGCTTTT
>JBDUEG010000223.1:0-4718 GCA_040002575.1 Ginsengibacter sp. | reverse complement strand
CATGGCCCATCTTTGCATTTTTTGCTTTTATGATGGTGTTGCAATTAATTTGGGTATTAACAAAAGTTCCTGAAACAAAAGGAAGGTCCTTAGAGCAGATTGAGAAAACTCTCGTTTTACATTAGGCTAAAAAAGCTTATTTTAACCTATTGACAAAAATAAAAATAAAAAAAATATCGTTTATGCGAAACTGTTATTGAGTAGTGTAAACAAAAAATTATAGAAATTTTTATCAATGAAAATAAAAGGAATTGTAATAGCAATAATATTAATTATCGGAATAATCGCCGTGGCTACAAAACCTGATGATAAAACCATTAAGATAAAAACTGTGGAAGCTCTTTGGGGAGATGTCGTTCCTAACCCTAAAGATAAGCCAGACTTTTACGAGCAGTTCATGAATACAACCACTGTTGCAATTAGCATTGACGATTGGATTCTCCTTAAGCGTATTCAATATAACATCAAGGGTAAAGATGAAACCGTCGGCTTTGCTGCCTTTGGAAGAGTTATGATAAGGAATTAATCATTTTAATCGCCGGGCTACTTAACCCGTTCAATAATTTTACCCGTCATTTTATTTTTTAAAATAAATTTTTGTTCGCCGTAGTGCGTGGTTTCTTCTTTTATCAAATAGTGCTCTGTATCAAATTCCACAAGATGGCTGTCTTTGGTATAGCCTTCTTTCCCTCGCCAGATATCTAAACGCACCGGTTCCCATAGCTTAGTTTTTGCAGACTTGTAAGCTGCATCCAAAACAGCATTTACGACATAGCCGTCGTAAAAAGTTTCTTTAGGTTGTTTACCTGAATCCAAGGCGTCGAGCATGTCCATAAACATGTGGTTGTATCCAAGCTCGTTTACTTCATCGCCAACAGGAAATAGCCAGCCGGAATTGCTTTCTGCTTTTTCAGCGATATAATCTCCCCCTTTACCGGTAGTAAACATTTCAAAACCTGTTCTTAAAAAATTATTTATCCAGATAGTTCCTTCCGTTCCCATTACTTCGTCACGCAAATCCATTCCACCGCGAAAAGTCCAGCTTACTTCAAACTGACCTATTGCACCGTTCTCATATTTTACCAATGCTATAGCGTGATCTTCTGCATCGATAGGCTTTACCTGTGTATCCGCCCAGCACATTACTTCAATTGGCTTAACATCCTTACCAATATAACTTCTTGCAATTTCCACGCAATGGCATCCAAGATCCAGGATACAACCACCTCCCGCCAGTTCAATGTTCCAAAACCATTCGCTATGCGGACCCGGATGTGTCTCTCTGGATTTAGCCCAGAGTATTCTTCCCAATGCACCTTCTCTTACACTTTTTTCTGCCTTAATAAACTTTGGAGTATACACAAGATCCTCAAGGTATCCATTGAATAGATTTGCTTCTTCTACAGCCAGCATCATTCGTTTCGCTTCTTCTGCATTTCTTCCCAGCGGCTTTGTTATCATTATTGCTTTATTATGTTTACAACAAAGCAATACAGCTTGCTCATGCAGATTGTTAGGAAGTGCAATGCATACGATATCTGTCTCATCATTGGTAATACAATCTTCCATGTCTATTGTATGATGCTTTACTTTATAATCATCTGAAAACTTTTTTGCTGAAGATTCTTTCCTGGAATACACTGATACAATTTTATCCCTGCTTCTTAAGCCTTGTAATGAATCAGCATAAAAGCGTGCGATAAACCCGGAACCGAGCATTGCTATCTTTTTCATATTTCTTTTTTAACTATTAAGTATTGGAATTACAAAAATAACTTCTGTTTGCTTTGCTTTTTGAATCAGGCTTTAAATATATATCAAACATTAAATCATTGTAGAATTGAATAATAATGATAAATGGTTTTATTAATTTTAGTAATTGTATTTTTAAAAACTCTTAAATCCGGTGCCGGATATCCTATGCTTCCAAATTTATTGCTGCTAACGAGCTTAAAATTTTGTCTTTAAGATGATATCGAATATGAAATTGTATCTATTACTATGTTATGTTCTTGTAGGTGTGTTTAATACAACCCAGGCTCAACTCTGTAATGGAAGTTTGAGTGATCCAATTATAAATGTGACGTTCGGGACAAGTCATGCTATGCTTACAGGATTGACTACCTCGTATGAGTATACCCGTGGCTGCCCTTCAAAGGGGCAATATACTATTCAAAATTTAATTTTCGGATGCGGAGAGATGAACACACCCTGGTATCAGCTTGCAGGCGATCATACACTGGATCAAAATGGCCAGTATATGCTGGTAAATGCAGAAAGTAATGCAGGTATTATACACCAGGATACGGCAACAGGTTTGTGCAGCAATACTACTTATCAGTATGCAGCATGGCTGGCAAATGTAATGCAACATTTTACGTGCGGGGGAGCTCCCATATTACCAAATATTACTTTTACAGTTTCAACATTATCTGGGCAAGTATTAAGCACTTTTAATACCGGTGATTTACCTATTGAAGACTCACGGGTTTGGAAACACTTTGGTTTATCTTTTATAACACCTCCTGGTGTCAGTGATGTTGTTCTAAGTCTTACTACCATTCCGAAATATGGCTGTGGGAGTGCTTTTGTAGTTGATGATATCACTTTTAATATGTGTGGCCCCAAACTAACTACTACGCTTGACGGTAAAGTTCAGGATGGCAACGTTTGTGCAGATTATACAGATCCATTTATACTTAATGGCACCTATGATGCAGGTCTGAATGACCCTGTTTTTCAATGGCAGCAAAGTGTTGATACCGGCGCAACATGGACAGATATTCCAGGTGCTACTACGCTGACGTATAAAATTCCACATAGAATGACCGGCGTTATAATTTTCAGGCTTGCAATGGCAGAACGTCAAAATATTAATTCTTTACATTGTCGTGTTGTTTCAAATAATATTTATACGGAGATACATCCCGTTCCGGCTCATAACCCGCCAGGCAGTATTTTAGGTTGTAAAGACAAAGACTTACAATTACCACAGGCTGATCTATCCGCACTTTCGGTTAATTGGAATGGGCCTAACAATTATGTTTCAACAAACCCGAAGTCAATAGTACCAAACATTCAATACTCCGATACGGGAATATATGTATTAAACCAGGGGTTTTATTTTGGATGCACCACCGTAGATACTTTTAACCTCAATGTATTTCCTTCTACAACCATTTCCACACAAACGCTGTATACAGTTTGTGAGGGGAAAACAATCAATTTCGCTGTCTCCGGAAGCGGAACTTTTAAATGGACGCCATCGATTGGGCTATCGAATGATGCGATTTCCAATCCGGTTTTAACACCTCACGACTCATTGATATATAAGGTGACTGTTACGAATTCTTTTGGATGTAAAGATTCTGCGGACGTGATGGTAAATGTTTTAAGAAATCCTATGGCTGATGCAGGTACTGATCAGGAAATGATAATTGGAGATTCCATAATGCTTAATGGACATGTCACAGGTACTTCTATTATTTATTCATGGAGCCCATTACTATATATGAACAACACCCAGGCATTAAATCCGGAAATATCCCCGCCTCAGAGTATTCAATATACATTACAAGCCATATCAAATGTTGGCTGTGGTGTCGCATCTTCTAAAGTGAATATTACAGTTTATAAAGACATATATATCCCTAATGCATTTACTCCTAATAATGATGGAATAAATGACGTCTTTAAAATTATTGCACCACGCAGCTATAATGTAAAGACGTTTGTCATATACAGCAGATGGGGCGAAGTGCTTTTTAAAACAAGAGATCTTAGTATTGGTTGGAACGGAACTTTTAAAGGCCTGCCGCAACCTGCAGGTGCTTATGTTTTTTATTTTGAAATGAAATCACCCCGCGGAAAAATTTATCTAAGAAAAGGAATTATAAACTTGTTACGATGATGATACTTTTTTAACTTTTTTTAATAAATTTTTGAGCGTTGATGTTTTGATTTAATTTTTTGTTAATTTACACACCAAAATAAATGATCGCTATTATGAGACTAAAACTTACGCTTTACCGGCTATGTACATTAGCCGTGATTCTTCTCTTTTGTAACATTGCTTCAGCCCAAAAATTAGTTACCGGAACTGTCACCGACGGTTCAGGCAAACCAGTTGTTGGAGCAACGGTAGTTGTTAGAGGTTCAAATGTTGGTACTCAAACTGACGCCTCCGGCAAGTTCTCAGTTACGGCTCCGAGCTTTAATTCCCGGTTGATAATATCTTCCGTGGGGTTTGAACAAACTGAGATATCTATTAATGGAAAAAATGATTTTGATGTTTCTTTACGGACATCTACCTCTACTTTGAATGAGGTGGTAGTTACCGGTTATACTTCACAAAGAAAGAAGGAAATAACCGGGGCAGTTTCCGTAGTTAATGTCGGGCAGTTGAAACAAACTACTGCAAGCACGGGTGAGGAAGCTTTGCAGGGTCGTGCTTCAGGAATTAACGTAATTTCATCTGGCCAGCCCGGAGCAGCAAGCGATATCCGGATTAGAGGAATTACCGGCTTTGGTAATAATTCACCTTTGATAATTGTAGACGGCGTGAGGGGTGACATCCATAATATAAATGTGAACGACATAGAGTCTGTTCAAATTCTTAAAGACGCTTCTGCTGCCATATATGGTATTGCTGGTTCAAATGGTGTTATAATCGTTACGACGAAGAGAGGCAAAACCGGAAAGGCAAAAGTAAGTTACGA
>JBDUEG010000222.1:0-4779 GCA_040002575.1 Ginsengibacter sp. | reverse complement strand
GATGGATAAGAAAAGAATTTATATAAAGGTGTGATGACTTAATGATTCTCTGATGGTGTTCACGCATACAGTGTGCCATTCAATAATTCAAAACGTAATCTTATAGGCAGTTTTAAAAACAGCGGACTCACCGGCATTAAGCTTTATCAATCCCATTCCATTATTAAATGCATCAGGTGCTCCACTTAAATTTTCTATTGCAATGCTGCGGCGATGCGGGGGCGTATAGATTTGTAAATAAGGATAAGAAGGATCCGGAAGAATTTCAATCTCAATACCGTTGTTTGGATTTCTCAATATACATGATGACTGCCGCGCATCCGGATTTAATAAAAAACAATTATCAAAAAAGGACGTGCCTATTTTCTTTATCGAATTAAAATCATTATAAGGAATTCGGTTTTTTGTAGGAATTAATTCTGCATCAAACTCAATCATTTCCCTGGATTGAAATTCCAGTTCAAGGTTATTCACGGTATCGCCCAAAGTAAAATAAGGATGCCACCCATCCTGCATTGGTATTGGCCCTTTATCCTTGTTGATGCATTCTGTTATAACAACAAGCTTGTTTGCTTTTCCCAGTTGCCATGTTATGATACAATCGTAATTGAAAGGATAACCAGCATCTTCAGCCCTGTATTCATATTTCATGGTTACATGGGCACACAACTCGTCGGCTCCTTCGCCCGTAATCACAAATTCTTTATCGTACAATTTTCCATGTATAGCGCTTCTTTCAAGATAAAACTTTTCAAGCTTGTAATCTTTATCCTCAAAACGATAAGTGCCGTTATTAAGCCGGCATACAAAAGGTGAAAGCTTGCTTCCTAAAAATCCTTTGGTAACATTTTTTTTAAAATCATCAGCGCTTGAATGGCTTTCTATTACATTGACATATGCTCCTTTATTATACGCACTAAATGCATGAAGGATGGCTCCGCAGGAAGGCAAGATCTCAGCAATTGTTTTGGAGCTCTCATCTGTAAGAATAATTTTTTTAAACCCGTCCTCTTCTTTCTTTTGTATAGAAAACATACGGTAAGGTAAAAACAAATTAATTCGATTCCAGAATTTTCATAACAACTTTTTCTTCAGGCGTGAGATCGCTCTTGTTGTCGTTCTTCTCAATATTATCTAATTCAGCAGTATACTTTTCCAGCTTTTTACTTTCGTAGAGTGAAAGTATTAAAGGATGAACATAATAATTTTTGCACACTGTCCTTGTATTACCGAGATGCTCTGAAACAATATCCAATGCTTCAACGATTCTTTTTTTAGTTTCTGTTTTTGTATCACAGCAACCGATGGATTTCAATGTAAGGAAAGCCTGGACTGTGCCCGCCCATGTTCTAAAATCTTTTGCAGTAAAATCTCCCCCGCTTATTTCTCTTATATAATTGTTTACAAGCCCGGAATCAATTGAATGCCGGTTATCCTCTTCATCATAAAATTGAAAGAGTTCTTTTCCCGGTATGTCCCTGCATTTTTTTATAATAGCCGCCAGCTTTTTATTCTTCAAAGTGATATCATGAGCCACTCCTTTTTTACCGACAAAAGCAAAACTCACTGCGTTCCCATTGAACTTTACATGCTTATCTTTTAAAGTGGTAAGCCCAAAAGATCCATATGTTTTTTCGTAGAAACTATTTCCTACCCGTATGTTAGTCCGCTCCATTAAACATACAACCGCTGCCAGCACCCGTCTTAGAGGCAAACCCGCGAGATTCAAATCTTTCTCAAGGTGCAACCTTATTGCCGGGAGCACTTTCCCAAAATCAATAAGCCTGTAATACTTCGTGTGATTACGTAAAGAGTTCCAATGCGGATGATACCGGTACTGCTTCCTGTTCTTTACATCGAAGCCGGTTGCCTGGAGATGGCCGTTTTCTTTTTTGCATATCCATACATTGGCCCAGGCGGGTGGAATAACGAGATGTTTGATACGAAGAAGCTCTTCATCATCTTTAATTTTTTCTTCCTTAAAATAATAATCAAATTTATCTCCGCTCTTTTTTCTTTCAATTCCAGGTTCCTTATCCGTTACATAAATAAGATTAGCTGCCCTTGCAGTTTTTTCTTCATCCTTAACTATACTCTTTAATTTTCTTTTAGAAACTTTTAGAACCACTTCTGAAGTAACACTCATGTTATTTTATTTATCCATTAATAACTTCATAAACACTTTCTATGGTATTCTTGTTCAATTTTTTTTAGCATCTTCAGATTCTTGTTATGATAAACGATCGCCTGCCTGCGCCGGCTACTACTCTATCTGCCCTTTGGTTCATTTATGTCGTATTTGATTTGTAAACGAAGATTCCGAGTAAAAAATTCTACAAACTTATGTCATGAAAAAAGGCAGGCTATATAACGCCTGCCATGTTTAGACATAAAGGGGACTATGGTATTCATCGGTTTTGTTGGTGTTTATAAACACTTAGCGGTTGTGATTCTTTATTACTTTTTCATCGTCATTCGTGCTGTTGCTCTTCTTGCTATTTTTACCACTCTTAACTGCTATCATAGTCTGTGTATTCGATGCTCCTGAAGTCCGGCCCCTGGTGCGGCTATCATCGGTTTCCATTCCAACATCTTCCCTTCCATCTGTAGGTTGTGAATTTTTTTTTTGTCTGGCATAAAATAATTTTAGGTGTTTAATAATAATTTCCACAGAAAATTATATGCCAATAAAATGAATAAAATTCCGTGTGGCTCATTGATATATTTTTACAAATGAATTACCTGGCACACGCATACCTGTCATTTAACCAACCTGAGATAGTTGCCGGTAACATGATAAGTGATTTTGTAAAAGGAAAAACAAAATTTAATTATCCGGAAGGAATTCAAATAGGAATTCAGCTACATCGCTCAATCGACACTTTTACAGATTTTCACCCCGCAACCGCAAACGCAAAAAGCTTTTTCAAACAACAGTACAGGTTATATTCTGGAGCATTCGTCGATGTAGTTTACGACCATTTTCTTGCATGCGATGCTAAGCAGTTTCTTGAGTACGGAAATCTTGAAAACTTTTCCATTCTTGTATATGACACGCTTGAAAAATACCTACCATTGTTGCCTCCCCGTTTCCAATCCATTTTTCCCTATATGAAAGCGCATAACTGGCTATATAATTACAGGCTAAAAGAAGGTATAAAGAAAAGCTTTGGCGGGCTGGCCTGGCGTGCTGCTTATCTTACAGAATCGGAGATTGCGTTTGAGATTTTTAATCAACACTATGATGAATTAAAAGATTGCTACAATGAATTTTTTCCTGAAGTGAAGAAATTTACCTGGCAGAATTTAAGCAACCTTTTGGCTAAATA
The DNA here is from genome assembly GCA_040002575.1 of Ginsengibacter sp. GTDB lineage: Bacteria > Bacteroidota > Bacteroidia > Chitinophagales > Chitinophagaceae > Ginsengibacter. The sequence continues at coordinate 1,450 of JBDUEG010000222.1, read as the reverse complement.
ATTCAATCTATATTTGTAAAATTATGAATCTTATGAAAAAAATAGTTGCGTTATTTCTGTTTATAACCACGCTGCATGCTTCCGCTCAAATGAGTCCATCTGCATTACCTGCACTTGATAAGTCTCCAATGGACATGAGCTATTACCCCAATAATTATCCGATTTTAAAAATACAGGATAAGGTAACTGAACCGCTTGTTATGCGTGTTACTTATAGCAGGCCGCAACTCAACGGACGCAGAGTGTTTGGTGAATTGCAAGAGTATGGAAAGGTTTGGAGGCTTGGTGCAAATGAAGCAACGGAAATCGAATTCTTTAAAGAGGTAAAAATCAGTGGCAGAAAAGTAAAGAAGGGTCGCTATACACTATATGCTATTCCGTTTGCGGATAAATGGACATTGATCATTAACAAGGAAACAGATATTTGGGGAAGCTTTAGATATGATCAATCAAAGGACGTACTACGGACTGATTTACCCACGTCAAAATACCAAAGTACAGAAGCAATGACTATGACTTTTGATAAAACAACTAGGGGTGCAGATTTGGATATGTATTGGGATGATCTAAAAGTATCTTTGCCCATTGAATTTTAATTTCTTTTACAGCTTATCTCCGGCCTGTCATTTATTATTTAATTCCTGATCCCACAAGTATGGGTTTCCGGTATAAACCTAAAGCATTTGAAACTCGCAACTAAGTTAATCCATGCAGGTGTTGAGCCTGACCCTTCCACCGGTGCCATCATGACGCCTATTTATCAGACTTCTACATATGTGCAGGAGAGCCCGGGAAATCATAAAGGATATGAATACGCAAGAACGCAAAACCCAACGAGGAATGCGCTGCAAAATGCTCTGGCGGCTATTGAAAATGGCAAATATGGATTGTGCTTTGCAAGTGGCTCAGCGGCAACAGATGCAGTTATTAAACTTTTAAATCCTGGCGATGAGGTAATTGCTGCCAATGATATGTATGGGGGCACTTACCGGATGTTTACAAAAGTTTTTGAAAAATATGGATTGAAATTTCACTTCATTAATATGCAGGACGCCGCAGAAGTGGACAAGTATACCAATAAGAATACAAAACTCATTTGGACAGAAACACCTACTAACCCGATGATGAACATTACGGATATAGAGGCGGTTGCTGCTATTGCAAAACAAAACAATGCACTGCTTTGTGTTGATAATACTTTCGCTTCTCCGTATTTGCAAAATCCTCTTGACCAGGGCGCTGATATTGTTCTTCATTCGGCTACGAAATACTTAGGCGGTCATAGTGATGTAGTTCACGGTTGTTTAATAATGAATGATGAATCGCTCAATGAAAGACTTTCATTTATTCAAAATGCTACGGGTGCAGTTCCCGGCCCACAGGATTGTTTTTTAGTTTTGAGAGGATTGAAAACATTGCACATACGAATGCAAAGGCATTGCGAAAACGG
>JBDUEG010000221.1:0-4883 GCA_040002575.1 Ginsengibacter sp. | reverse complement strand
GCATTTTTTTGTTCCGTTGAGGAAATAAAAATTTCGTAACGTTTATCCTTAGTTGTTACAATCATAAGAGAAGTATTGGGGGGAATAGATCCAAGGTTTTCGGCAACCATTACAAGCTCGTGATGGTTATGAATATTATCTACGTCCACATAAAATGTAATTGGTTTTTCAGACAAAGCCGCATTTGAAATCACCAACTGGTTATTATGATAAATACTTACAGTGTCTCCGTCAATTTCGCCATTATCATATAATTGTATAAGAATCTTCTCTTCTGTTGTTTCAATATTTTTTACAACAGGATTTTCTCTTGTACGAATAGGTTCAGGTATAACTACATTAAGAAATATTGGTTTTATTTCCGGCTCTGATATAGTAGTGTTGCTTGTTACAGGCTTTGTAGTAAGTTTTGTTATTTCTTTTTGCACCGTATTGTTTTGGGGAATTTCTTTTTTTGGAAGCTTGCTAATAACCGGAACCCTGGCTTCTTTTTTTGGCGCAGCTACAATCAACGGTTCTGGTTTATAACATTGCTGAATGGTAATATCATCAACCGCAAAATCATTTCCGCAATTACCTTCTGTAAGATCATACATTTTTAAATAAAGACTATTTGCGTTAACAGGTGTTGTAAAATAACCAATATACTTTCTCCAATGCGGGTCTTCCATTTGTGGTAACAATCCTGTATTGAAATCAGAAACTATTTTTCCATTCATATCCTCAAAAGTAATTCGTATCCTGGCTGGTAATGGTGAACATCCCCCGTTAGGCCTGCAAAGATTTAACATCCATGCCTGGAATTTATAAATGGTGGTATCCTTAAAGCCCGACAATTCTAAATTAAAAAAAAGAGAGGGTGTTCCTGATGCATTTACCAACATCATCCTCCCTTCCGAATCATTAGGGGTGTGGTCTTCATTCATTGTTATCCAATCCCTGTTGAAACAGTTTGCTGTGTATGCGGCATACGAGAAGTAACCATCCAAGGGACATGTACCAAAATCCCGCTGATAGTAATACAACGAATTGAAATTAAATTCCTGCAGCTTCGTGGCAGATCCAAAGTCAATAGTAAAGAGTGTATCTTTTAAAATACAGCCATTACCCTGGCCTGATGATTTCGAAAAAGGATTTAAAGAAATCAGTAGAAAAACCAATATTGTTTTAATCCACTTTTGCATCCGCATTTAATAGAGGAGTTATAAAAACCACATTCATCACAAAAAAATTAAGATGAAATTGAAGGAAAAATTGATATGAAATTGAAACAATATTTTGAACGGTCAATAATGTTGTAATGCGGTTTAAACCACAACGCTGATTTTTAAGGCAACAAAATCTGGCCTATTTCTTCCCAGGTATTCACTCTCCTATGTTTGCCCGGATCAGTGAACTTGTTGTGAGGTTGAGTAAATAATAGCGTCTCCCCGGTAAAGTAATCAAGGTTTTTAAAATGGTCATCGATCATTATATCGGCTTTAATTATTTCTTTTGAGCCACAGAAAACTATCTGCTGCCAGGTGATAAAAGGAAAATATTCCTGCAGCCATAATTGTTTCTCCATAAGGCTTAGCGGAAATTCCATCGCGGCAGACACAATGTATAGCTTGTATCTTTCATTGATGAGGCCAATATATTTTTGGCAACCCGGTATGAGAGTTGCGTTACGGAAGAATCCCTCAGAGTTCACATATTTCAAGATTCCTGGAATCGCATCACGCTCCGGTATACCCTCTACATCCGCCATGGTTAAGCTTTGTCCATATTCTTCATAATGCAATTTTAAAAACCGGCTATAAACGTCAGCTAATACTCCATCCATATCTATGGCTATACTTTTCATATTTCGTGTTGAATAATTAATAGACTAACAAAACCTCCGTCATTCAGCTTCTTACAAAAACCGATTAAAGTTAGCGCTAAAGACTATGCATTATTGTAAAAGGGTTAGTTCTGCAGCTCCAGATGATAATTTATTTTTTGCACCAGCTCATTTATATCAAATGGCTTGGAAATAAAATCATCTGCATTGCAAACTTTTAATACATCCTGGAGATTAGAGTGTGCAGAGAAAATTACTACAGGAATATTTTTTGTAATTGGATTTTGCTTTAAAATATTACAAATGTCCCTGCCATCAGTGCCGGAAAGAAATACATCGAGCAAAACAAGTTGGGGGGCGTATGAAAGAGATTTGGATAACGCCTCTTCGCCATTCGGGGTAACCATCACCTCGAAGCCATTCATTTGCAAAATGAGTTTAAGAATATTGAGAATATCCTTATCATCATCTACAACTAAAATACGTTTCATGCTAATTTGCCAGCAATAACTAAACCAAAAGTATGAATCATAATGTGTAGCGCAGATTAGACTATCATCTTTAATCCTTGTATGATGCGTTGAAGATTCATATCAGTGTTTTATTCCCCAAATAATGTAAGCTTTTACCCTTTACAGATCATAAACGATTACGGAAACAATTCGTTATGAAGTAATGATCATCTCAGCACATTCTTCCTGAACGCGATTCACAGAGGCTTTAACGATGACTTTGCTACCCGCCATTAATACTAATGAACTCATAATAGCACATGCAGCCATCACACCAGTCATTGGGAGTGCGGTATTGTTATTTAAAAAACTTACCAAAGCAGAAGTAACAGCACCGGTGCCTAATTGTATGGCGCCCATTAGAGCAGAAGCCCTTCCTGCATTAATGGTAAACGGGGCCATTGAAAGCGCCGATGAGTTGGGAAATGTAAATCCCTGGCAGCTTAAAAAAATAAATATTAAAAGTATGCTTAAGAATAATCCTACGAAATGGAACATGCTCCCAACGAATAAAAGAGAACCTGCTGCAGCCTGGCAAAGCAACGCAATCCTGATGATTTGCTCACTCTTATATTTTCTTAACAAGAGTGTATTAACCTGGCTGGCGATAATAAGGCCGGCCGCAACGATGGCAAATATCCAACCATACTGTTCACCTGTTACATGATACAGTTCCATAAACACATGAGGAGAGCCGGCTATATAAGCGTACAAGCCGGCAGCAGCAATAGATCCTGTAAAAGCATATGTATAAAACTGCGGCACTCTAATTATCTCTACAAAACCTTTGATAATAGGTTTGGGTAACAGCGAGACAGAGACATCTGCGTTCCTGCTTTCAGGTAAACCAAAATACACCGACACTAAGGTGATTAAACCTATAGAAGCGAGAATTATAAAAATGGATTGCCAGCCGAACATCGCTGTAACATAGCCCCCGGTGGTGGGAGCAATTATCGGAGAAACCGCTACCACTAACATGAGCAGTGAAAATACTTTTGCATTTTCATTTACCGGAAATATATCACGAACCATTGCCCTGGCAGCTACCATACCGGCGCATCCGCCGAGTGCCTGCAATAACCGTATCATAATAAGTGCATCAGCGGTTGTACATAAAGCACAGCCTATTGAAGCAAGAATGTATAAGCTCAATCCAAAGTAAAGAGGATTCTTTCTGCCAAACCTGTCAAGTAATGGCCCGTAAAGCAATTGGCCAATAGAGATGCCGATAAAAAAACTTGATAGTGAAAGAGAAACATGGGCTGTAGAAGTATGAAGATCTGCAGCGATCGCAGGGAAACCCGGCAAGTACATGTCGATTGAAAATGGTCCGATAGCAGTGAGCAGCCCTAATATCAGTATTGTAAAAAACTTGTTCCTTTCTCTCATAAGGCTGTAAAATTATGGAAGCGCTATGGATTGAAAGTGAAAAAGTACGAAGTGATAACCATTTCAAAAAAAGCATTTTTACAATGATTATTTTCAAAAGATTTTTCGCTTATACAAATACATTATTTACCTTACCAATTAAATGATGTGGTTTAAAAAACATCTGCTTAAAAAATCTAAATAACCTTCGGATATTTCGTAAGAATTACCAGCTACTCTGTGCCTCGCCTTCTCATTCCTAATAATTTTTAAATAAGCTTCACATGAAAAAAAATTTCCTTTTTTGCCTGGTTACTTTTTTTATTATTTCGAGTTCACATGCACAAGGGGTAACCCAACTTAATAACAACAACAGCCTGTTTGTTGAGTTTCCGTTAAGCAATGGCAAAACAATTATCGTGTCCAATATTGATAGTTCGCTATGGGCAACAGATGCAACACCGGGCGGTACCATTCAAATATCGCCTGATATTAAGTTTGAAGAATCAGGAGGGCTCCTTTCAGGCAAGCTGGTTTTTAGGGGAAGCAGGCCGAGTACAGGTTCTGAGCTATACATGACCGATGGCACTCCTGGTGGGACGAGCCTCGTTAGTGATATTTACGCAGGTGCTCTGAGTTCGGATCCGAGTGATTTTGCGACACTAAACGGCTTTGTATATTTCACTGCAACGACAGCATTACAAGGCCGTGAGATATGGAAAACAAACGGGACAACCACGTCCATTTTAAAAGACATAGTTGTTGGTACCGACAGCAGTAATCGTATGGATGAGTATAATATGTTTTCAAATGGAACTTATCTTCTATTTGCTGCACGCACTCCTGGTTCAGGTGTTGAACTATGGACATCAGATGGCACTACTACCGTTATGTTGAAAGAGATAAATACGGGGAATGTCAATGCAGATTCTTCTAACCCAAGAGATTTTTATGCCTTAAATGGTGTGGTTTTATTTGCTGCAACAGATGGCGCACATGGGGAAGAGATCTGGAGAACAGATGGAACATCAGGAGGCACCTTCATGTTAAAAGATATTAATGCGGGTACTGACAGTTCTACCTATGGAAATGTAATGATAGCACCCGGATTCTTTACCCCCTATTCTATATTCCAGGGTTTTCATACTTTTAATAACCGTGCCTATTTTAATGCG
>JBDUEG010000220.1:0-4907 GCA_040002575.1 Ginsengibacter sp. | reverse complement strand
CGATTCGCAAATGAACCGGCGAAAATTTGTTGAACTGGCAACAGCTTCGGCAGTTGCTTTCACAATAGTTCCAAGACATGTGCTTGGCGGAAAAAATCATGTTGCGCCAAGTGATAAGATAACCCTGGCTTATATAGGTATCGGTACACAGGGAATAAGAGAACTGTTACCGCTACTTGCTAATGATCAGTTCCAGGTGACGGCAGTTTGTGATCCTAACAAAAATGCAGTTGGGTATAGAGACTGGGGCAAAGATTGGTTGAAGAGCGAAGTTCGCAAAGCGATTAAAGCTCCGGATTGGAATCCAGGTGGAGATAATACTATTCCGGGTGGCAGAGAAAATGGAAAATCCATTGTGGACACATTTTATGCAAACGTTCGTCCGGAACAGAAGTATAAAGGCTGCAATGCTTATGCGGATGCGCGGGAACTATTAGACAAAGAAAAAGATCTGGATGCTGTAAAAATAATGACACCGGATCACCTTCACGGTATTCTTGCTATGGCTGCCATCAAAAAAGGCAAGCATGTACTTATACATAAGCCTCTTTCAAACAGGCTTCTTGAAGGGAAGAAAGTGATTGAGATGGCACGTAACAGTAAAGTAATAACTCACCTGATACCGTGGGATTCAAATGGATCGATGGAGACCGTGATGGCGTGGATTAATGCCGGCGCTATTGGTACGCTTACTGAAGTGCACAATTGGACCAACCGGCCGGTATGGCCGCAATATCCTGACCTGCCTTCCGACAAGCCGCCCGTGCCTGAAGGATTCGACTGGAACCTGTGGCTTGGGCCTGAAGCGGATCGTGCTTATTCTCCCAACTATACAAATATGGTATTCAGGGGCTGGTATGATTTCGGTGGCGGATCCATGGCCGATATGGGGCACTATAGTTTGTGGACTGTTTTCAATGCATTAAAATTAACCTCTCCCACAAGCGTAGAACCACACCGAAGCCATGTTTGCAGTTTTCATGAACCTGTTCCTTATCGTATAGATAATAATTTTTCTTTTCCAATGGCGAGCACAGTACGTTTTAAATATCCTGCAAACGGCAGCAGGCCGCCAGTAGATCTATGTTGGTACGACGGAGGCATGCGCCCACCAATACCTGTTGAGTTATCAAACGATAATAAAGAATTGCCGGAAGAAGGAATGATGTTCGTTGGAGACAAAGGAAAAATATTAGCAGGTTTTAATGTGCAGAATCCGCAGATTATTTCCGGGAAGAAAATGGACGCTCCGGCAAATACAAACGCAGATAAAAGAAGCCAGGTGGAACAAACGTCAGAAGCTTTGCCATTGTTTGTTGACGCCTGCAGAACCGGTAAACAATACTCCGGCAATTTTAGAGAAGCGGAATATATAACAGAGGCGATAAACTTATATGCCGTAGCACTAAGAACAAACAAATTACTAAAATATGATGCAGCAAATCTTAAGATAACCAACGTGCCCGATGCCAATAAATATTTGAATCGCGAATACAGATCGGGCTGGGATCCGGCATCTATTTGAAACAATAAATAATAATTATGAAATCAATTAACCGCAGAGCGTTTATTGGGAAAACAACGTTTGGCTTTGGTGCTGCGTTAGCATTGTTACAACTACCAAAGCAACTGCTTGCTTCTGCATTAGCCTTAGATATTCCAATCGGTTTCCAAACGTTTCCTATAAGAGATATACTTGCTAAAGATTTTGCAGGTACGTTGAAGATGATGGCAGGACAGGGCTATAGGCTTACTGAAATGTGCTCCCCCACCGGTTACGCTCAAATAGGTTTTGGTCCACTCGTAAGCATGAAGGTCTCGGATATGCGCAGCATAATTAATGATTCGGGTCTTAGTTGCCCAAGCTGTCATTTTGGTTTTGGAGAATTAACCGATGCAGCGAAGCTGGATGAGAGTATTGAATTTGCAAAGCAACTTGGCCTTACGCAAATGATCTGCTCTACCTTTTGGTTACCAAAAACGGCCACATTAAATGATTACCTAACGGCAGCGGATAAGTTAAATGTAGCTGCTGAAAAAATAAAAAGTGCAGGTATACAGGCAGGCTTCCACAATCACGAGTTTGAATTTGCGCAATTGGATGGACAGCTTATTTATGATGCACTAATGGGGCGTTTTGATCCAGCATTAGTTAAAATGCAGTTCCAGACGGAGGTCATCAATCTCGGTTACAAAGCTTCCACCTATTTTAATAAGTATCCGGGCAGGTTTATTTCTGCACACTTGTCGGATTGGACCAACGATAAAAAACAGGTACCGGTCGGGCAGGGAGTTATTGACTGGAAAGAATTTTTTGCTGCTGCAAAAACCGGAGGTGTTCAAAACTTTTTTGTTGAAATGGATTTGGACAAATTTAAAGATAGTGCTAAGTATATCCAGGCTCTTTAAGTACTGTGCATTGTATCTATGAAGAAATAGCGGAACTCTTATGTATCCTATTCGAATAAATAATCTTGCATATAAGCGTCTTCATAAAAACTCTTATTTAATTTCTTTTCGTCATCAATAATAAAATCAAATATGAAAAAAGTAAGTAAAGTTCTGGTTGTATTTATTATGTTTTCAACACTTGCCTTCACGGCTGGCAAACCTTCTATTGTTGGTAAGTGGACAGTTTACAGCCATGGTGACTCGCTGACGGCAACCTTCAATGCTGATGGTACCTATACAGCAAACTCCCCTACTGGCGAAGAAGCCGCATCGGGAAAATATATGGAGACGGATGACACGTTTGCTATAAACGATGAAAATTGCGGCAGCACCTGGGGGAAATATAAGATCACGTATTATGGGGAGGATTCTCTTGATCTCAAGGTAATTACTGATTCGTGCGCTGACAGGATGGAAGCCGTTAATGGGATTACCGCTAAAAGAATAAAAGATCAATAAGCGATGCGGTCTTAACCGTTACTACCGGCAACGATTAGCTGTACTAATAACATTCTATAAAGCTGCGGGAAACTATCGCAATAAAAAAGCCCGCGTTTTGCAGGCTTAAATAACTTTTTTTATTCGAGGGTTGGTATTAACCAGGATTATTAGATGGTTGGTTTTCTTTGGATAGTTAGTTGTTTCGAAGGTATTGGATAAAGAAAAAAAAGAAGTTGACTGATATCGGATTTTATTAAGACTTTTCTATTGGATAATTGGATTCAGGCTCTTTTCAATGGATTTGGATGTTTGGATATTTTCGATTAATGTTTGTTGAACATCAATCAACTTCTGGTACAAAGATATACCTGCAGAACTCTCTGCACAAGGGCAGCATTACTCAATTATTCAGCTTCTGAATTTACCGTCATAACTCGTAGAATTACTAAAGGGCAGATTGAAGTTTTACCTATGTCGCTCTCGCGGTGATCAAGGCAAGCGTAGTAAGCCTTGATTTATATTTTACAACGTAAGGTACCCGGGAGAAATATGAAGAGCAATGCACAAGTCTGATTTAAAATCCATCGCCGTCTAAAAGATTTCCAATGCCACCTAATATACTCCCCTCCTCCTTTCGGGCGCCGGTAGCATAACTCAGAATTCTGCTTGCCAACCGACTTATAGGTAGCGTTTGTATCCAAACTTTACCCGGTCCTGTTAATGTGGCGAAGAATAAACCTTCGCCGCCAAAAATAGTGTTACGAATTCCGCCGACAAATTGTATGTCATAGTTTACGTATTGCGTTAAAGCAACAAGACAACCAGTGTCTATTTTTATCATTTCTCCTGCCCTCAATTCTTTCTCGAATACATGACCACCTGCATGCATAAATGCAAAGCCGTCCCCTTCCAGTTTCTCCATAATGAAGCCTTCTCCCCCGAATATTCCTGTGCCCAGGCGCCGCTGAAAATCGATGCCGATGCTTACCCCTTTAGCGGCACATAAGAAGGCATCTTTCTGGCAAATTACTTTGCCATTTAATTCCTTGAGATCCAGCGCTATGATTTTGCCTGGATACGGTGAAGCAAAACTTACCTGCTTCTTCCCGGACCCTATATTTGTAAAGGCAGTCATAAATAAGCTTTCGCCCACCAGCAAACGCTTGCCTGCACCTAATAATTTATTGAAAATTCCGCCTGTATTCTGCTGAGCACTCCCATCACCAAAAATTGTTTGCATCTGGATACCGTCGTCCATCATCATGAAGCTGCCGCTCTCAGCAACAGCACTTTCATTGGGATCAAGTTCTATTTCAACATACTGCATTTCTTCACCGTAAATGTGGTAATCTATCTCATGGTTATTACGCATGGTTCTATAATTTGGGATTAATGAAATTTTTCTTGCAAAAATAAAGGTATAGGCTTAAAAAAATTTCCCACTTATAAAGTTCAACATACCTTTTGTAGTGAAGGAGCATTAACAAGTAAATTGTCATCTATAATTTGTAAAGCAGAAATAATTTTGTTTATCTAATTGGATTCATCAATAAAAAAGCCCGCATTGCTGCAGGCTTAAATAATTTTTTAATTCGAGGGGTTGGTATTACACCAGGATTATTAGATGGTCGGTTTTCTTTGGATGTGGTTAGTTGTTCGAAGGTATTGGATAAAGAAAAAAAGAAGTTGACTGATATCGGATTTTATTAAGACTTTTCTATTGGATAGTTGGATTCAGGCTCTTTTCAATGGATTTGGATGTTTGGATATTTTCGATTAATGTTTGTTGAACATCAATCAACTTCTGGTACAAAGATATACCTGCTATACGCTTTGCACAAGGGCGGCATTACTCAATTATTCAGCTTCTGAATTTACCGTCATCGCTCGTAGAATTACTAAAGGATAGGCTGAAGTTTTACTAGGTATCAGGTTAAAAACGTTTTAGAAGGCTATCGTCAGGAATGCAAACTTCTAATTAACATTGCGCTTTTCATTGATTGTTATGTCGTCAG
>JBDUEG010000219.1:0-4920 GCA_040002575.1 Ginsengibacter sp. | reverse complement strand
CCGAAACTTCCAATGGAATTTGTTGTTCTCTTGCCCATTGTAGTAAGGCAGATGCAGGCTTTTTAAATTGCTTCTTCGTATAAGTGGTGTAATAACTTCCGAAGCTTTTTGCCATTTCTCCGTAGAGATAATCCAACCAATATGAATTTTTTATTGCTAAAATTAATTTGCCATTTTTTGCGTCTACAGGTTTTTTGAATTTTGTGATAACATAATTTGTGGCATCTGTTGCAAGGGTATCATCAAAATGCAGCATCGCATTATCATCTTTTTGAAGTAATGGTGCTATCGCATCTTTATTATTTCCTGTCCATGCAGCAATGGGTGATTCCGCATGAGTAATTCCATATAAATTTCCCTTTTCATCGGAGAGTACTTTTGTCTCCGGGGAATGTGTTACCACCAGCAGGTCTGCAAAATCCGTGTACTGTTGCTCCTGCAATTCATTACTTATTTTTAATTGAAGAGTATTGTCTTTAGTTGGACTCATTCGCAACGGCATATAGTCGTCCCTGGCAAGCTGCGGATAAATAGCACCTCCGTATGTTTCACCTTGCAGAACAAATTCGTTATTTGTATAGGCGCTTATAAATGGGCAGGAACTTTTTGTAGCTATAGCAATAATGGCGGCAACTGCAAAGGCGCCAACCGTATAACCGATAGCACCAATAACATAACTGTTAGTAGTTTTTTTCCGATCCTTTTCAATGACTTCAATTTTTTGCACTTTGTCCAGTTGAAGCGTGTATTCACCGAAAGATGTTGATTCAGATGGATTGATGTAAAAGTGTACTTCATTTAGAACAGCCCGGTCATCAGTGTTTGGTTTGTATTTAGTTTTACCGTTTGTACCACGGGTAAGATAAAGTGTATGCAGTCCCGGTAAAGTATCAAGGAAGCAGGTAAGCGTTTTTCTGTCATCGCTTATCTGGATCTTTTTCATATAATAAGCATTTTCGCCATTGCGCAGAATAAAGTACCTGTTATCAGATCTGAGGCTGTCCACTTTTTGAGCAGCAAAGCCAGGGTTTATTTTAGTCGCTTTATAATAACTATGGCATCCTCCCGCCGCAGAAACAATACCGGCAATGAGAATGAACGCAAAAAGTTTTTTTAATTTCCGTGGCATGATATATTTTTTTTAAAATTATAATTTTTCTCGTCCTTACTTTAAACCCTTATAGCATTCGGTTAGAACGAATATCCCAGGGTAACGCCTAAATAATGATTCGAAATTTTGGTTACGTACTGCTTATCCTTGCTTGCGTTGCTTAAGCCGTAGTTATAATTCAAATTAAGCGAGAAGCCAATCGCAAGTTCATAGCCAATAAGGCCATTTACCCCAAACTCTGGTTTTAAAGAATAAGTTGTATAGTAGTCTCGTATTGGAATATCGAGCACAGGGCCGCCTCCGGCTAGTAAGTGTCCTTTCTTTCCTTTTTTTCTGTAAAGAATATTTATCGGAAAGTCTACATACGTGAATCTTATTGGCTCAACACCATATGGATCAAACTTTCTCCTGAAACCTTTTGAGACAAGTTCTACACCGGGGCGGAAAATGAATTGATTCCCGGAGGGAACATCCAGGTAAACTCCAAATAAAGCCCCTGTTCTCGTTAGGCTCTTCTGGGGGCTATAGATATCTGTTTGGTTAATTGTAGCATTAGAAAAAGCGAAACCTACTTTAAATCCAATTACAGGTTGTTGCCCAAAAGAAACATTGGTAGTAATTAATTCGACCAATAAAAAGTTGACAAAGAAATATTTTATGCATGCTTTCATACAAAGTGTTTGAGATGATCTTTGAAAGAAATGCCAGGAAAGTAGAAGTATGACTGAAAGACTTACCAGTACAATTATCTTATTAGCATTCTAAAATCAGTTTGCAAAGAAAACGGCGCTTTTAGCAAGCGCCGTTCTTTTTGTTTGCTAATTGCAAACCGGTAAAGGAGAAGGATACGAAGTAGTGTAAACATTATTCTTCCAGCAATCATTCGTTCCATTACCATCCCACAGAAGATCAACGCCTGGCAGGGGCAGTCCCTGAGGTGGAGCAGTGCCATTATTTACCAGTGTATTGTTTATAATTTTTGCCCTATCAACATTGGGCTCTATATCAGCAAAAGCTTCCGGCGGAAGCCCGGCAAGGGCACCCAAAATAACAGTGCTTACGGTTGCTATCCCTGTAAAATTATTATTAGTGATTTTATTATTTTTTATAACGGCGTCATCAACACCCACTAAAAGAATGCCTGCACCGCTTGGAACAAAAGCTTCAAAGCCACCGTTAGGATCAGCGAAATTCACATGATTGTTCTCCTCAATATTGTTATCGGATACTAAAACATTTGAAGACGTTTTAACGGTAAGGCCCGGTAATAAGACCAATAATATCCCTGAGACATTATCGTAGGAATGATTTTTCAATACGGCAACATTAGAACAGTTTTCAATTTCAATTCCGTTTACATTGGCAAAAGCTTCGTTAAACTGAACAGCAACACTATCAGACTGGCCTACGTAAATCCCGGTATCAGTATGGCCGGTAGCTGAGCAATACTCAATAAGTCCATCTTTACAAAACAAAGGGAATAACCCATACTCTCCGTTGTTGATGGTAGTTACATGCGATAGCACAAACCTATCCACATGGATCATGAAAACTCCGTTCTCTTCAAAGTTTTGGACAGTTACATTCTTCAATACAAAGCCGTCTCCGTTATCTGTAACTGAAATTCCATTATCCTCATCTCCCGGATTTTGAATAATAACTTTCTCCCCTGCAAAACATGACAACCCAATTAAACTGATTCCTGGTTTATCTACCTTAACAGCTTCGCTGTAGGTACCTGATTCTATTAGTATGGTTGCTCCCGGATTGGCAGCATCCACAGCTGCTTGTATTGAGCCGCCTTTATGTACAATAATAACTTTTAACTTACCGTGACCTGTATCATGATCATTACACGGGGGAGAAAAATCTTTTTTACACCCGGAAATGAGTACAGCAATTGTAAATACAAGAATCAACAGTCGTACATTCTTAAAGTATAAAAATTTAGAATGCAGAAGTGGAAATAACTTTTTCATTTTAATCTCCTTTTTTAATTTGAATAAATAAATGTCCCGCTTCCTTGCAGGTTGAGAGGCTGAGTGCAATAATTTCAAGGTGTAAATCAAGAGATTGAAATAGTGTTAATTGGGGTAAGCAAGCTATAAATAGTACTAAAGATTAACATGGATACCCACAGCAAGAAAACTACCACTGTAATGAAGTTGCCGTAAAAAAGAAGTTGATTCATTTTTTAACACCACACTTGCTCTTCTTCTATTCTTACCTGATGAAATAAAAAAAGGAATGCTTGCCGCCATACATGCGCCGCCTGCAAGGAGCAGCTTCGACCCCGTTTGCAAACCGGCGTCAAGCTTATCTATCGGTTGCGATCCAACATTATCTACGGAGTTTGTGCCGACAACTGCGCCGGTAATGGCCAGTCCTATACCTCCTCCCAGAAAAACCCATGCAATGGTTTTTTGGTTGCGTGCTTTTTTCAGCAGCAGGTCATAGCCGGATTTACCAGGGATTGGTTTAGCCGTGTGAAGTTGTGCGTTAGTTTCTGCCATCATTGTAAAAAAACAAAATAAGCTGACAAGTATCCTTTTCATAAAAAAGTTGAAGTAATTAAATTGTATAATGTCTTTTATGTGAAATTGTAATAGAATGATTCCTCTTCCTAATCGATAAATACTAATGACTATTTTGGATTATTATTTTTTGACAATAGCTGTTGGGTGGAATGCAGTTGTTAAGTAAAAATTCATAAACCTGCTGAGCCAGGTTATTCTAAAACTTGAAATTTGAAAAAAAAGAGAAGTGTTTTCAATCTTTTCACTAAATGTTTTTGAGAAGAAAGAAAGATATACTTAACAGGCATCGGTAGTTTAAGGTGGTATGAAAGTATACTTCTTTTAATTTTTTAGTCGCAATTCCATTCTGGCCGGATTTCTTTATTTTGCGCCAATCAATTAATAAAATCTTGTTATGAAAAGAGAAACCACTTCATGGTACAGTCCATCCCTTGATAAAGACATGCCTATTGTAACTTATGGAGATTATGGCTTTGCACTCTTATTGGTGCCAACGGCTGCTGCAGATTACCTGGAGTATGAACGTTTTCAATTGATAGATTCTATAGCGCCCTTTATTGATTCTGGAAAGGTGAAAGTATTTTCTATAAACAGCATCAATACAGAAAGCTGGCTGAATAATAATATGCCGGGTGAGCACAAAGCAATACGGCACAACCAATTCAATAAATATGTTTTTGACGAAGTAATTCCTTTCATTAAAAATAAAACCTCTTACGACACACCCATCATTATTAGCGGAGCCAGCTTTGGTGCCCTGCATAGTATGAATTTATTTTTAAAACGGCCTGATCTTATTAATGGCGTAATTGCCATGAGCGGTGTTTACGACCTTCATGAATACACCAAGGGATTCAATGACGACCAGGTATATTTCAATTCGCCGGAAAATTATTTACCCGGCCTTACAGACGAATGGTATTTAAATAATATCCGCAGAAGCCATCACATACATATACTTTCCGGTAGTGGCGATTATGAAGATCCTGGAGCAGCCGGAAGGTTTGCAAAAGTGTTATACGATAAAGGCATTAATTATGAGCTGGATATTTGGGGAACCGATATGAAACACGACTGGCCTACATGGAGAGCCATGCTTCCGCATTATCTCGGAACAAGATTTTAGAGAAACCATCGGACATATTTAATGACATTTAGCATTTAAGTTTAAAATCAAAAATTACTTTTACCCGATGGAAAAAAAGTTATTTCTGCTGGATGCAATGGCGCTTATTTACCGTGCTTATTATGCTCTCATACGCACCCCGATTA
>JBDUEG010000218.1:0-4922 GCA_040002575.1 Ginsengibacter sp. | reverse complement strand
AACCAGATATTGAATGTTCAAAAACTTACTAAAAGCATTGACGGTAGAACGCTTTTTAAGAACGTAAATTTTGATGTGGTAAAGGGGCAAAAAATTGCTTTCATAAGTAAGGATCCTGTTGCGCTAACTTCTTTCTTTGAAATTATCAATAAGAGGATGAAGCCTGATAGCGGCGTTTTTGAATGGGGAACAACCATTACTACATCCTATCTTCCTAACGATAACACTGAATTTTTTACAAGCGACCTTACTTTGATGGATTGGCTCCGGCAATATGTTCCCGATCATTATACTGATGTTGATGAAGATTTTTTAAGAGGCTTCCTGGGCAAGATGCTATTCAGTGGAGATGAAATAAAAAAGAAAACTACGGTGCTAAGCGGCGGTGAAAAGGTACGGTGCATGGTAAGCCGCATGATGCTGCAAAATCCAAACGTGGTCATACTAGATGAGCCAACTAATCATTTGGACCTTGAAAGTATTACGGCGTTCAACGATGGCATGATCACTTTTCCCGGAATCGTTTTATTAACAACGCATGACCACCAGTTTCTGGAGACTGTTGCCAACCGCATTATTGAAATAACACCTAATGGAATTATAGACAGGCTTTGTACTTACGATGAATACCTTGCGGATGAAAGGATCAAAAATCTGCATGTGGAATTGTATAATTAGAACAGGCCCCGTAAAATTATTTTAACAATTCATAATCTTTGTAAGAACCAAATTTGTAATTCAGACAAACAATACTCACCAAATTCTAAAACCATCGTCACCTCTTAATTTAATTTTATGAAAAAGAAACTTCTAATCGTTTTTGCATTCGTTTGCATTTCAGTTGCCTCAGTCAATGCACAGGAATATACAACTGCAGTTGGTGCCAAATTTTATACGGGCAACGGTTCCGTAGGAGGGCTTAATATCCGGCATTCAACGGCAGAGCATACAGCTTTAGAAGGCTCGTTACTTTTCTATAGCGGTGGAATTGGCATTGAAGGCCTCTATGAATACCAGGGACCTATTGCGGGTGCCGAGGGGCTGCAATATTTTGTAGGCGGCGGCGGCTTACTGGGGTTTAGCACAGGTAAAAACAGCAATACCACATTTGCTTTACGCCTTACGGGCGGTGTGGATTATAAGTTTGCAGATGCTCCTATTGATGTGAGTCTTGGCTTTGATCCATTTTTTTATTTAGCGCCGAGCACTGGCTCAACTTTGGCACTTGGAATTGGCTTACGTTATGTCATTAAGTGATTTTAAATATATTTTTTTTAGATTCCCAGTCAGTTCTGTTGGCTGGGAATTTGCTTTTAAGTTATAGAAATTATAATGCGCCAGAAGCTTATCAATGTGATAGATTGGTTTTATCCGGCATTCAAAAAATTTATGCCGCTACAAACTTTTCGTTATGCGGTTTGCGGTGGTAGCAATGTCCTTCTCGACCTCTTCATTTATTTTATCAGCTATAATTATATTCTTCATAAACAGAACCTTGATTTAGGCTTCATTGTATTTAAGCCCCATATTGCAGCACTATTAATGGCATTTTGTATAAGCTTCCCTGTAGGTTTTTTATTGTCAAAATATGTCGTATTCAATTCTTCACAACTCAAAGGGCGCATTCAGTTGTTTCGCTACATTTTGATTGTGGCGATAAATCTGTTTTTAAATTATGCCATCTTAAAAGTGCTTGTAGAGTATATGCAGTTCTATCCTACAATAGCCCGGCTCTTCGCGACAGCCCTTGTAGTTACTTTCAGTTACCTGTCACAAAAACATTTTACTTTTAAAATGACCAATTCTATTGGCGGCAGCCCCGAGGGAATTGATTCATCATTAAATGAAGTGACCTAATTGACCTTTTTTGTGTTGTTAATTAGTAATTGTCCATCTGCCTCTGCCATTTTTTCACTTTCCTTCCATTGGCATAAACCTTGTCACACTCTTATCAATAATTAAAAAATTTAAAGTATGGCAAAAATTATAGGTATAGACCTTGGTACAACTAATAGTTGTGTATCAGTTATGGAGGGTAATGAGCCCGTTGTAATTGCTAATGATGAAGGGCGCCGCACAACCCCATCTGTAGTAGCTTTTCTAAAAAACGGGGAGCGTAAAGTGGGGGATCCGGCCAAGCGCCAGGCAATAACCAATCCTACAAACACTATAACAAGTGTGAAGCGTTTTATGGGACATAAGTGGGATGAGGTAACGAGTGAAGTAGGACATTGGAGTTATAAAGTAATTAAAGGAGATAACAATACAGTGAGAATTGATATTGATGGAAGGCCTTATACTCCACAGGAGGTATCTGCAATGATTCTTCAAAAAATGAAAAAGACGGCCGAAGATTATCTTGGCCAGGAAATAAATGAAGCGGTAATAACGGTTCCTGCATATTTTAATGATGCGCAAAGGCAGGCAACTAAAGAAGCTGGCGAAATTGCAGGATTAAATGTTCGGAGAATAATAAATGAACCAACTGCCGCAGCACTTGCTTATGGCTTAGATAAAAAATCTATTGATCAGAAGATAGCGGTGTTTGACCTTGGTGGTGGTACTTTTGATATATCCATTCTTGAATTAGGAGATGGTGTATTTGAGGTGAAATCTACAAATGGTGATACGCATCTTGGCGGTGATGATTTTGACAAAGTGATTATGGATTGGCTTGCCGCTGAATTTAAAAAAGATGAAGCAATTGATCTTCACAAAGATCCTATGGCGTGGCAGCGTTTGAAAGAAGCGGCTGAAAAAGCCAAGATAGAATTGTCTTCTTCAAGTGAAACAGAAATCAACCTTCCATACGTTACTGCAGTTGACGGCGTTCCCAAGCACCTTGTGAAAAAGTTAACACGTGCGCAGTTTGAAAAACTTGCTGATGACCTGTTTTCACGCTGCCTGAAACCATGTGAAGCTGCAATAAAAGATGCAGGCTTAGGTGTGTCAGAAATAAACGAAGTAATCCTTGTTGGTGGTTCTACCCGTATTCCTAAAGTACAGGAAATGGTAGAAAAGTTCTTTGGCAGAAAACCAAACAAAGGTGTAAATCCTGATGAGGTCGTTGCAATAGGCGCAGCAATACAGGGTGGTGTGTTAACAGGCGAAGTAAAAGATGTGTTATTACTTGATGTTACACCTTTGTCTCTTGGTATTGAAACAATGGGTGGTGTAATGACAAGGCTTATTGAAAGTAACACTACTATTCCTACCAAAAAAATGGAAACATTTTCTACTGCCAGCGATAACCAACCCGGCGTGCAGATACATGTATTGCAAGGCGAGAGGCCGATGGCTCCACAAAATAAAAGCTTAGGTACATTTAATCTTGATGGCATTCCACCGGCACCAAGGGGCGTTCCGCAAGTTGAAGTAACTTTTGATATAGATGCTAACGGTATTCTTAATGTATCTGCGAAAGATAAGGGCACTGGTAAAACTCACAATATTCGCATTGAGGCAGGTAGCGGCTTAAGCAAAGAAGATATTGAAAAGATGAAAAATGATGCAAAGGCTAATGAAGAAAGTGATAAGGTAGCCCGCGAAAAAGTTGATAAAGTTAACCAGGCCGATAGCCTCATCTTCCAAACAGAGAAGCAAATTAAAGAATACGGAGATAAAATATCAGCTGATAAAAAAGCACCTATTGAATCTGCTTTGGCTAAATTGAAAGAAGCGCATAAGCAACAAGATGTGAGTGCAATTGATACAGCCGTCGGAGAAATGAATGCTGCATGGACTGCTGCAAGTGAAGAGATGTATAAGGCGACACAGGAAGGTGCAGGTGCAGCAAATGGTAATGGCGATGGACAGGCAAATGCGCAACAGCCTGAAGGCGCAGAAGCTAATGCAGGAGGAAATGAAAATGTTACTGATGCTGAATTTGAAGAGGTAAAGTAATTACTTATATTTTTAGTGAAAAGAGAGGCTGAATTCAGCCTCTTTTTTTATGTAGTTTGCTCAAATTAAAAATACATTTGCAAGGCAACTTTTATCTTACACATTCATCAATTTACCCCAACCATGAGAAAATTTATTTTGAAATTGCCAGTGTTACTCGTTCTTATTTTAAATGTAAGTTTAAACGGATTCTCAGCCTCGGTAGTAAGGGAGATCATTCCCTCAGATTATACGCCGACTCCCGGTCCTGATTACATGCGAGCAGCTGTTTTTGCAAAATTATCAGCAAAGCAATTTGAAACCGTTACGGGCAACAAACTAACTTTTACCCAAAGGATATATTTTAAACTTATTAAACGGAAGCTAAAACGCGATTTAAAGAAAAATCCTGATCTCCTTATTACCAATTATTATGATCCTCAAAAGGCGAAATTTAAATTCGATTTTCTTTGGTTTGTAATAGCCGGAATCATTGGCCCGCTCGGTGTACTGCTGGCTTACACTTACAAGCAGCGCAAGGGAGGTCCCGCTAAAAAGGATGTTATAACTTCAGCGTGGTTGGGTTTTGCGGGCTTTGTTCTTTGGTTTGGTTTTATATTTTTATTCTAATACCATATATACTGAATTCGTAGTCCTGAGATGAATTAATTTTTAGTGCCTCTATGCAAAAAAATTAATTAAAACCATTTATACATTTATTCTTAAATCGTAAGATTAGCTACCACCATCAAGCCTTGCTTTAACACACATTGCTTTTTACATTGTAATGTAAACTGATTAAATTGCCGCTCTTTCAATTGTAGCTGATGACCATAACCTTTTTTCTAAATTACCATACTGAATTTGGCCAGGAATTATTGATATCCGGAAATAATAATTTATTAGGTAATAATGAAATTTCCACGGCAATCCCGATGGAGTATCTTGATAACGATACATGGTTTTTAGCAATAAAGTTTCCAGGCAATTTTGATGACATCATCTTATATAGATATATCCTGAAAGATAAAGATGGCAGC
>JBDUEG010000217.1:0-4930 GCA_040002575.1 Ginsengibacter sp. | reverse complement strand
CCTGACCAGGCAAAATATAATTTGTCCATGCCGGCTTTTTTAATTTTAGCCATGAATGTATTTGCGAAATTCACTTCATAATTATTAATATATACATTCAAAAGTATAGTGAAAATTTTCTTTTGTTCAGGTGTCAATGCACCATAACGTATTCCTTTGGTTTCAATATTTTCCACGGTACGTTTATTAGTTGTAACAATATCGCCGGGAGCTACATCAGAGAATACTGCAACTTTCAACTGAGCTGGTGTAAGCGAGTGGAGCAGTTTAAAACCAAGTTCGCCTTCTGATTTCAAAACCTCTTTTCCCTTTTGTTCATCAATAGAAACAATGCCGGGATTGGATCCGAAGAATGAAGGAGTAGAAGAAATTATTTTATTTTTTGTTGAGGTAAAATTTAATGAAATATGGTGGCCTTCAAATCTCCATCCCCAAAACTCATTGGGCGATGGATTACCAAAGACGCAAAGATGATAATTTAAAGGGTCCCGGTATGATTTACCTTCAGGCTTTTTCGTTGTTTTATTTTCCATCATATAAAGGACGTTTTCAAGCTCCATAATTTCCCTTGATTTTTCATAACCCTGGCTGCTTAGTGAGGCCTTTAGTAAATTCAGTGCTGCCTGTTTTTGTTTGTCATTAAAGTCGTGGAATGTCGGCCCCTTGCGTTCTATAGGAATATAATTCATATTCGTCCTTTCAGAATCACTTAGTGAAAAAAGTGTTTGCGATTTTAATTCGGGAGTAAGTGAATTTAAAAAATCGTTTGCTTTTTCGGTAAGGCTTTGCGCAGAAAGATTTGCAAATACAAATCCTAAAAGAAACACCAGTACCCATTTTTTCCTTATCATATTTTTTACTGTTTACATGAATCTATAAAGTAAACCTTTAATTTTCTCATCTAGAAAATGTTTTGGCAAAACATCTCCGTTATTTTTTTATTTATCTTATTTCCGCAACAAAACATTTCTATCTTTAATGTGCATACTTTCTAAACAATAGTCTTATGGATAGAAAAACTTTTATCAAATTATCTTCACTAACGATGTCGGGAACACTATTACAACCGGAGACGCATTTCTTGCAGGAAAAAGAATTGATGAACTGGGCTGGAAATTTTAAATACAGCACCAACAATTTAGCTTACCCTGCTACCCTTTCTGAGGTTCAGGCTTTGGTAAAAAAATACCCGAAAGTAAAAGCCCTTGGAACAAGGCATTGTTTCAACAGGATTGCAGACAGTAAATACCATCTCATTTCTATAAAGGACATGGCCGGTGAAATTTCTTTGGATGAAAATGCACGTACCGTAACGGTAAATGGCGGTGTGAAATATGGTGAGCTTAGCCCCTATCTTGAGAGTAAAGGATATGCACTTCACAACCTTGCGTCGCTTCCGCACATATCAGTTGCCGGAGCTATTGCGACGGCAACCCACGGCTCCGGCTTACATAACGGTAATCTATCTTCCGCTGTCTCAGCAATGCAAATCGTTACGGCCTCCGGCGATATAATTACTTTGTCGAAAAAGGAAGATGGCGACAAATTTTTAGCAGCAGTAGTTGGCCTTGGGGCATTGGGTATCGTAACGAAAGTAACGCTCGATATTGTGCCAACATACCTCGTGCGACAAGATGTTTATGAGAAATTACCATTGACAGAATTAAAGAAACATTTCAATGAAATAGAATCAAGCGGATACAGTGTAAGCCTCTTTACTGATTGGCAGCAAGACAGTATAAACGAAGTTTGGATCAAGACTAAAATTGAAAATGGTAAAACCTATAATTTCCCTTCTGAATTCTTTGGTGCAAAAGCCGCGACAAAAAACATTCATCCCATTTTAGAATTATCAGCAGAAAATTGCACCGAACAAATGGGCGTGCCGGGCCCATGGTTTGAAAGGCTTCCGCATTTTAAAATGGGCTTTACACCTAGCAGCGGAAAAGAATTGCAGTCAGAATATTTTGTGCCCATAGAAAATGCTGTGGATGCGATTCTGGCTATTCAGAAATTAGGAGATAGAATTGCACCGCATCTTTTTATTTCAGAGATAAGAACCATCGATGCCGATAACTTATGGATGAGTCCTTGCTATGATCAACAAAGCGTAACTATACACTTTACGTGGAAGCAGGATTGGCCCGCTGTACAAAAATTATTGCCTGTAATTGAAAAAGAGCTGGCGCCTTTTAATGCAAAGCCACACTGGGGTAAATTATTTACCATGCCTCCTTCAACATTAAAAGGCTTATATAAAAAGATGAATGACTTCCGGGAGTTAGCAACATCAATGGATCCAAAAGGAAAATTCAGAAATGATTTTTTAGACAGGAACATTTTTGCATAAGCAACATTTTAATGTCGGGCGTTTTTGTTTTATAAAATTGTTTACAATATGTCACTAAGCAGACGGAGAGATTTCTTAAAAAGTGTGACGACTTTGGGAATTGCTGCGGCCGCTTCTTCACAAAATCTTATTGGAAAAAATTATCATGAAAAAGGCCGACCTGAACCTGTCAACGATCTTACCTTTCTGTTCCAGGGCGATTCTATTACTGATGGAAACAGAAGCCGTGACAATGATTGGAACCACGTGATGGGACATGGGTACCAATATATAATTGCAAGCAAGCTTTGGTATGATTTTCCCGGGAGAGGTCTTCATTTTTTTAACCGTGGTGTTAGTGGCAATAAGATAACGGATCTTGCTGATCGTTGGCAAAGCGATACCCTCGCTTTACGCCCCGACGTTTTAAGTATTTTGATTGGCATTAATGATATCGAAGCATGGATACATGGTGACCAAATATCTACCCCTGAAAAATATGAAAGCGGCTACCGTTCCCTGTTAGAGAAAACAAAACAGGAACTTCCGAACGTACAACTTGTGTTGGGCGAACCTTTTCTTTTTCCTGTAGGCAGGGTTAAAGATAAATGGGAAGAGTATCTAAGCGAAGTACAAAAACGCCAGGCAATAGTAAAACGGCTATCGAATGATTTCGCTGCTATTCATATAAAATACCAATCCTCCTTCAACAAGGCTCTTGAGAAAGCTCCTCCGGAATATTGGATATGGGATGGCATTCATCCTATGCCTGCAGGCCACGAATTGATGGCGCTGGAATGGATGAAGCAGGTAAATAAAAAGATGAATCTTTACGTGAGCTAAGCACAAATACGACAAGTCTGCAAATATTTTCTGATCATACCTTTGTGCCTTTTACCAGGAAGACCGATTTTATGGATTGCTCTTTTAAATGCAAAAACTTTTTTCGTTCTTCATCCTCCATAAAATTTTGGAAGTCCTCGTCCGTTTTAAACTCTACAAGGTGGATTTCGTAAGGGCTCTCAATAGTTCCGTCTATGTAAGCTTCTTCTCCGGGCCGCACCCTAAGCAACAACTGGCCGTTATATTTTAAAATTGCCGGAATAGCAATGTTTTCAAATTGATTGAAAACATCTTCCTGTCCATTCAAAATGTAAATTAATTGTGTAATAAAAATCATTCTGATTAGTTTATCGCGTATCGGTAAGATTAAAAAGATACTTCTTTTTTTTAATACAGCTATAAAGCTTGAAATGGCCGTAAAGCAACAAACACATAAGCCATAAAATTTTATTTTGAAAAATACGTTACTATAAGCTACTGGTTATTACAGCCATCGCTAATTTATGTACCCTAAGCAAAAGTTCAGCCCGATTTACGCTCTCTATTTTACTTTTATTTCATTTTACAGGAAGGTCAAGTTAACCGGGCATTCGTTAACTATGGATGATTATGAAAAACGGAAGCTTAGTGTTTTTAATCAAATCAATTTTTTGGGCATTGTCGCCGGCCTCACAGTTTCTATTGCAGGATTGTTCGATGATCAAAGCCTTCCGGTGATTGCAACAATCGTTGCGTTTTCACCTGTTGTAATAAGCCTGTTTGTAATTCTGCTTAATTATCATAAAAAGTATGAATGGGCACGCCTTGTATATTTTTCCTTATACCCGGTTCTTACTTCTATGGTTTATGGCGCAGGAATGGATTTAGGGCTTGAACTGTTTTTTGTATTGTACGCCGCGCTTGCAATTTTTTATATGCAAAAGCCAGCAAACGCAATTCTTTCTTATGTACTAGTTTCGGGTTGCTATTTGATGGTATATGTATTTTCAGGAAGCTATGACTACACCTATAGACTTAGTACTACATTGTTCCCATTCTATGTTTTCGTTCATGTGCTGGCGCTTGTCTTACTTTTCTTTGCTTTGTTTTGGTTGAAAAAAGAAAACATAGGTTACCAGCTTTCAATCTTGCATAAGAATAAAGAACTGCATAAGACCAATCTTAAAATAGAAAAACAGAAAAAGGAAATAGCTCAAAAAGCGGAACAACTTAATAAGCTTAATAGTACCAAGGATAAGCTTTTCTCGGTGATATCTCATGATTTACGCGGCCCTGTGTATGCTCAACGAAATTTATTTCAAAACATACAACAATACAATATGCCGGGAGAGAAAGTGAAGGAATTGATTCCCGAAGTATTGAAGGACATGAACTACACGATCAGCCTTATTGATAATTTGCTCCAATGGGCCAAAAGCCAGATGCAGAGTGAATCGGTTGACCTGCAGATTATAGATATTTCTGAAGTTGTTAATAGTGTTGTTAAGTTATTAGGGCTCCAGGCAAGTGGTAAGAATGTAAGTATTCGTGTGGAGCAATTGGATCCGGCTTACGTATTTGCTGATAAAGATATGATACAGATGGTTCTTAGAAATCTCGTTTCCAATGCAATTAAATTCACTGAAAATAATGGAGAAGTGAGCGTAGAATTAATAGAGATGAACAACTTAATAGAAGTTTGCATTCATGACACCGGCATTGGAATGACAAAAGACATATTGGAAAAGATTTCTCAAAACAATTTTTACAGTACCAAAG
>JBDUEG010000216.1:0-4969 GCA_040002575.1 Ginsengibacter sp. | reverse complement strand
CTTTTGATGCGGGTTATTCACGTAAGTTATCTGATAAGCTTGGTATTGGAATTGCATTAAGATATATCAATTCAAATCTTGCCAGCGGCCAGTCATCGAGTGGTTCAACTTATAAGACTGGGAGCTCAGTTGCAGCCGATCTTTCTATGTTTCATGATGGTACAGCAGGCAGTGCAGATGGTTCTGGTTTAAACTGGGGTATCACAATCTCCAATCTCGGGACCAAAATTTCTTATACTAATGATGCTTCTGAAAAAGACTTTATTCCTGCGAACCTGGGTTTAGGACTTGCTTACGTCAAGGCTTTTGATGAAACAAGTAAAATAACATTTGGGCTTGATATTAATAAGCTCCTTGTACCCACTCCTCCTGCAATCGGTGATTCCACAGGCCTTGCAAATTATCATAGTAAAGGTGTTGTAAGCAGTTGGTTCAGCTCATTCGGAGATGCACCGGATGGCTTTAGCGAGGAAATAAAAGAGTTCCAGGTTTCCGTAGGAGCAGAATATTCTTATAATAACCAATTTGCTTTTAGGGCTGGTTATTTCTATGAAGCACCTACTAAAGGAGATCGTAAATATTTTACAGTAGGAGCAGGCTTAAACTATAATATGTTCGGATTGAATTTTTCTTATTTGATTCCTTCCGGAAATGGAATAAACCGTAATCCTCTATCAAACACTTTAAGGTTCAGCCTTATTTTTAATCTTGATAAGGATTCCGCACCAACCGCTGGGGAATAAAATTTTACAATAAACTGTTTTACTAAATGCCTCACCAAAAAAAGGTGAGGCATTTTCATGTAGTGTAATACAAACTACTTTGGATATTAAATATTATTATAACTACTTTAGTTGAGATCTTCTTTCCAGGAATATTGATTATCAAAATAATTTTATCATGTCATTCAGAATAGGTTTCGGAATTGATTTTCACCAGCTCATACCAGGAAGAGAATTTTGGCTTGGTGGTATAAACATCCCGCATGAAAAAGGCGCATTGGGACATAGCGACGCTGATGTATTGCTTCATTCCATTTGCGATGCTTTGCTTGGAGCAGCATGCCTGGGCGATATTGGCGTTCACTTTCCTGATACATCAGATGAATTTAAAAATATTGATAGCAAAATTTTACTGCAAAAGACTTTTCTATTGATTGAAAAAGCTGGCTATAAAATCGGGAATATTGATTCAACTATTTGTGTTGAAAAACCTAAGATACAGCCTTATATAGTTGCCATGCGGAAATCGATTGCGGAAATACTTTGCATTGAAGAAAATGATATCTCCATAAAAGCTACTACTTCTGAAAAGATGGGCTTCGTAGGCCGTGAGGAAGGTATCGTAGCTTATGCAACTGTCCTTATCGAGTCAACGAATAGCAGGTAATTTTTTTTCACAGGCTCAATTGCATTCTTATCTTTGTCGCCATGCATGAAGTGGAAATCAAGATCATTAATACTTCAGGAAATCAGCTGCCTGACTATGCGACAACTGGTTCTGCAGGCCTTGATCTCAAGGCAAACCTTGAGCTTCCTGTCGTATTGCAGCCCTTTGAAAGAGCAATGATTCCAACAGGAATTTTTATTGAAATACCTTACGGTTTTGAAGCACAGGTAAGGCCTCGTAGCGGGCTCGCAATCAAACATGGAATAACCTGTTTAAATTCTCCCGGAACTGTTGACAGCGATTACCGTGGAGAGCTTAAAGTAATTCTTATTAATTTATCAGGACAGGAATACACAATCAATAATGGTGAGCGCATAGCCCAGATGGTTATTTCAAAAGTTGAGAGAGCATGCTGGTTGCCAGTAATCGAATTACAATCTTCTGTGAGAGGTGAAGGTGGCTTTGGCCATACAGGTATTTTATAACCTTTAAAACGAATTGAATGATACGGCAGATTATTATAATCATCTTTGGAGCATGCTTACTTTTTATAGCAAACGGATGCAGGTCGACTAAAAAACTAAACACGGCAGTTAATAAAAAAGATACTCTTGTAACCAATAATCTTTCTCAACTCAATAATGATTCCCTAAAGGGCGCAATAAATATTTTAAATTCCCTCAGCCAACACAAAATTAATTTTACTACTTTTTCATCTAAAATAAAAGTTCAATACGAAGATAGTAAGGGAAAACAACCAGACTTTAATGCATTCGTAAGGCTATATAGCGATAGCGTATTGTGGGTTTCAATCAGCGCAACATTTCTCAGTATAGAAGCATTTAAAATTCTCATTACTAAAGACAGTATTATTATCGTTAATAAGCTTAATAAACTGGTGGAATATCATCCCTTCAGTTACATTGAAGAGATAACGCACATCCCTTTAAATTTTTCAACCTTACAGGATTTACTTATTGGAAATCCTATTTATGTAGGTGATAGTATTGTAGCCTATAGGCAAACTGAAAGTCATATATTGATTGCAACTGTTGATAAGCTTTTCAAAAATTTGCTTACAGTATCTGCCGATAATAAGCTTATAGAAAGAAGTAAGCTTGATGATCTTGATGTAAGCCAAAACCGAACAGCCGATATTACATACAGCGACTACGAAAAAAATAATGGTGTTTATTTTGCAACGAACAGAGAAATAACAGTTGCAGAAAAAACCAAAGTTGACATCAGCCTCTCCTTTAAGCAATATGAGTTTAACAAGGAATTATCGTTCCACTTTGTAATTCCGCCCAATTATAAAACAAAATAATTGTTACTTTAATGCATAGCAATATGCATACTATTAACTCGTTTTCTTTCAAATAAATTAATGTGCATGCAAAGAAAAATTGTCGCCATATTAGTCATAATCTTTTTTGTAGTAAGTGCTGCAGCCCAGCAGCCAGCTGATAAAGATGCTCTTCAAAAGGAACGTGAAAATCTTAAGAAGGAAATTGTTGAAACTGAAAAGGCATTAGCTGAAGTAAGAAAAACAGCGAAAGTAAACATCGGAGAGCTCACCCTTTACAATAAGAAAATCGGTCTTCAAGGTAATATCATTGATAACATAAGTGGAGAAATAAAATCTCTTGACAATAATATATACGTGGCGCAAAAAGATGTAATTAAAATGTCAAGGGCATTAGATACGCTTAAAGAAGAATATGCCAAAAGCATGATATATGCATACATGAACCGTAGTAATTATGACTACCTGAATTTTATTTTTTCTGCCTCAAGTTTTAATGATGCTATAAAAAGAGTGGCATATTTGAAATCATACAGGAGCTATCGTGAAATGCAGGCTGAAAATATTTTACGGACACAGCAGATGCTTGAAGACAGGATCCAGGTTTTAGCAGGAACGAAAAAAAGAAAAAACGTTGTGCTTGTGGAGCGTGATAAAGAAATGACTTTGCTTGAAAAACAACAACAGGAAAAACAACTAATCGTTAATAAGATAAAGTCAAAACAAAATGAATTAACTGCACAGGTAAGTGCGAAGAAAAAACAGGATGCCAAATTGAAGAATATGATATCAGCGATGATACGCAGAGAGATTGAAATCGCACGTGCCGATGCTGCTAAAAAAGAGAAGGAACGATTAGCCGCTTTGAAAAAGAATGCATCTTCAACAAATAATACGACTGCAGCTAATACCAATAATACCAAAGCAACAAGATCGCCGGTTGAAAGGAAATCGTCAGGTAGCGTTTTGGTAAACACTGAAGCAGACAGAGCTCTTGATGCAAGTTTTGAAAGGAACAGGGGTTCTCTGCCATGGCCGGCAGCAGGGTTTGTGAGTGCGCACTTTGGCTCTAGCAAATTACCTGGAAATATTGACTATGATAATCCAGGGGTTACAATAGCAGTGAAAATTGGAGAGCCTGTCAAAGCGGTATTTGATGGTGAAGTAACTCTTGTTAGCTATATCGAAGACCGCCAGGCTGTCTTTCTCAAGCACGGCAAATATTTTACTGTATATAGCAATCTGGCTTCTGCAAATGTTCAAAGAGGTGATAATGTGAAGACAGGCCAGTTATTAGGTAAAGCAGGCTCAAATGAAGAAGGGCAGGGACAAGTAGATTTTATTATCATGAAAGAAAGCAACAATGTCAATCCGGAGCAGTGGTTGAGAAGGTGAATCGCAAAAAGATTTTTCGTTGATTAGTTATCGGTTTGGTAGTTCGGATTATATTTCATCATTTAATACCTGACTTAATTGGTTTACATCAACACACATCTTATATCGTACATCCCACATCGTACATATTCATACATCATCCCAAAATCTTTTTGTAAAGCCTCTCATATTCGGGAACAATTTTATCTATATCAAACTTTTTCGCCTGGCTGAACGCATTTTTTTTCATTTCGCTAAATGCTTTTTCATCGCCAAACAGACTGATTATTTTTCTGCTCATATCATCTACATCCCCTACATTACTAAGAAAGCCAGTAACTCCTTCTATATTAATTTCCGGTAAGCCTCCAGCATTGGTGGACACGACCGGAACCCCGGCCGCCATTGCCTCCAGCGCAACTAAGCCGAAGCTTTCATATTCGCTTGGTAAAATGAATAGGTCAGAAATTGCAAGAATGTCTTCCATCTGCTCTTGCCTTCCAAGAAACCTTATATCTGTATGAGAATCGCTTTCCCTGCAAAGTCTTTCAATATAAGAACGCTCAGGCCCATCACCAACAAATAATAGTTTAGAGGGAATTTTTTTATTTATTTGTTCAAATACTTTTACAACATCCGGTACCCGTTTTACTTTTCTGAAATTAGAGGCATGCAATAAAATTTTTTCATTATCCGGTGCAATGATTTGTTTAAAGGCTGTAACAGCTTTTCGATCAAAACGCTTTACATCAACAAAATTATAAATCACCTCTATAGTCTTGTCTATCTTAAAATTTTTATAGGTTTCATCTCTCAGATTTTTAGAGACCGCAGTGATCGCGTTGCTTTCATTCATTGAAAATGTTACAACCGGTGAATAGGTTTTATCCCGGCCAACCA
>JBDUEG010000215.1:0-4983 GCA_040002575.1 Ginsengibacter sp. | reverse complement strand
GTAACAAAAATATTTGGCATTAAAAAAACTACAGACACTGTGTTATTTTTTGTTGACAAATCAAAAGAATTTTCAAATGCTCTGACATCACGATTGGCTAATAGAAGGAATTAGATATACTGCCTCCCTCCCCCGAAACTTCCTACGGCTTTTCATCAATTAAATTAACTTGGAAAGGATGTCGTGTGTTTTAAATAATCTTGGCAAGAACAAGTCATTGGATTATTTTATGAAATATATTCTTGATCTCTAGTTACTAACTATAATGGAAACTATTGAAAAAGACATTTGCCAGGAACAAGGGATGAGACAAAATCAATTTTCTTAACTTCGGACAAATATTTTAAGACATGATAGTTGAAAGAACAAATAAGGAAATAATTATTCGACTGCCAACTTCAGTAGATACAGAAGACCTGCAAGCCTTTTTAAATTATGCCCGTTACAAGGAATTAACTTCTACTTTTAAAATGGAACAGAAAGAAGTAGATAAACTTACCGACCAGATAAATTCTAAATGGTGGACTAAAAACAGAAAGAAACTTTTAAAGTGAAAATTATAGTTGACACAAACATTGTTTTTAGCGCCATTTTAAATTCCAGCAGCAAAATTGGTAAAATACTTTTAAGTTAAAAAGAACATTTCCAATTTTTTAGCTGCAACTTCTTGCGAACAGAAATTCAAAAACATCGCAGCAAACTTTTGAAACTAACTAAACTTGCTGTTGATGAATTAGCGGAACTTGAAGGACTAGTAACAAACAACATTATTTTCATTGATGAACGATTGTTGCCCCAGGAACTTTTACTCAAAACAGAAACGCTTTTAAGATCAATTGACACGAACGACACACCCTTCATCGCGTTGACAACACATTTAGAAGGTAAACTTTGGACGGGTGATATGCAATTGTACAAAGGACTAAAACTAAAGCGATTTAAAGACGTTATACTGACAGCCGACCTTTCTTTGTTATTTGACGACTTAGAGCGGCAATAAACCAGCGTGCAACTAATAAGACTTTGTCGGACAGCTAGTACTACGACGAAAAGAAAAGTCTTCAGTACCTCATGAAGTTTATTTCAATACTTCAATTATTAAAAAAATGGGAATCACTTTTTGAGCAATGAAGAGATGAAAATGATAGAGTAACCATTAAATATGAAAAAATTAAAGAGCCTTATTAATCAACTGGAAAGCAACTTCGGCAATATTGCCTATTCAAACCCCGCGATTTCTAAGGGTTCTGTTGGCTGGCATATCGACCACACATTGCTGACAACAAATGCAGTCATTAAAGCTATTGAGAAATCTAACCCGGCGGAATATAAAAGTAAATTCAGCTTTGTAAAGTTTTATATACTTACTTCTCAGAAAATTCCCCGGGCCAGGATTGAAGCGCCGGCGCAGGTAAGGCCCATTGAAAATTTCACAGATGAGGATGTTCGCAATCATTTCAAAATCTGCTATGATTCTATAAAAAAGTTAGATGCCTTCAAAAAAAACAATTTCTTCCCGCACCCATTTTTCGGTCATTTGAATTTAAAACCTTCCATAAAGTTTCTTGAAATTCACACCAGGCATCATCTGCGTATCATAAATGATATTCTGAAAGCTGATAAATTATAAATCCAGTTACCCGGCTTAATTCTCCAACTCATGACAACATCTCCAGGAAAGTAACAGTAAATACTGTCAACATGGTTTCATCATATAGCTAACATTTAAACCGAAAGCTATGCCCGTCACTTTTCTTTAGATAATTCTGCCAGCGTCCAATAGGTTTTCCGGGTTTTATATTTCTCTCTCACCTTCGTAACATTTCCGCGCCAGATAGTTCCCGAGTTATTCAGGTGTTCCCTGATATAACTTACAATATCCGCAAGTTCCTCGTCAGTGTATGCAGCTTGTGATGCCATTGGCCCGTTGTATTGCACACCATCTACAGGCCCCGTTAATCCATTCAGTAAGATTCTTAATGCAATGCCGGATGTATCTTTCAGGCGGAGTGAACCTACGAGCGGAGGTGCCAGTTGCGGTGTTCCCTGGCCTGTATGTCCATGGCAGGTGGCGCAATTTTCCTGGAAAAGCTTGAATCCGTGAATGATTTGTGTAGCCATTTCACCGCCCTTCAATTTATATTGATCGCTTAATTGTTGTATTTCGGAAAACGAGGGATTAAGGTTTTCCTGTGCTGTAAGCTTTATTAATTCATTGCCTGCAAAGCTTTTTAAAATCTCGTTTGTGATAGATTTTGTTTCATTATTCCGTGCCCGGAAAGTAAGCAGCAATTGCTGAATCACTTCAGGGTCTTTGTCATCCTTCAATTGTTTTAAAGCTTCAAGAATGGGCTGACTTCCTTGTTTTAAAAGAGGCTCACTGATACGTATAGCCGCAACTCTCACCCGCGGATCTTTATCTTGTAGCGCAATCTTCAATATAGATTCATTTATACATCTAAGTCCTTCCAGTGTCCACAGTGCATGAAGCCTTTCCAGGCCGTAGTCATTCTTTGAATGAAAAATTTTTGTAAAGAAACCGTCATTACTAATTACTATGTTTCGCAGCTCGTTTGCTACCGATGTATCGCCTTTAAGGATAATAAGTTTTTGTGCGGTCATTCTCCACCAGCCATTGGGATGCGATAAATAAGAAATCAGTTGTGAGGCTGTCTTGCCAAGTAGTTGCGGTGCTTCTCCGGGCTTTGTATCTTCATGGTAAATACGATATATACGTCCCTTTTGAACAAACTTATCATAACCTCTTTCTTTAACAACCTTCCTCAGGTAACTGCCCTCGCCAACCCAGGTGCCTTCCTGTATAATGCCCCGGTACATATCAACGATGTACAAACATCCGTCGGGGCCAGTGGTTGCATACACAGGCCGGAAGAGCGGATCAGCTGACGCTAAAAATTCTGATGAATCATAACGGTTTTCCAAAAATATTTTTCCCTGCACATGATTCACCTTCGCTCTCCTCACAAGGCGCCCCACAGGCTCAGGAATAAAAAGATCACCATAGGCAGGAGGCATTTTATTACCAAGGAAAATTTCCTGTCCTGCAACTCCGGTAAATTTATTCAGCGTGTTATCGCCTGGTCTCATCCTCCTCGGCCCGCCCTGTGCATCCGGCGTGGAGATTACCGGCCACGGCTGTACGAAAGTTTCGTTCCACGGCTCTTTCATTTCAAGGCTACCATACACGGGAGGTTGCTGAAAGCCCAGCGCCGGTACTTCAGCTCCGGCCCTGGAAAAAAAAAGTCTCCCCGTTTCATCTTGCGTAAGACCCCATTGGCCCGGCATAGGTTCAGGTAAGGTATCTCTTATAAGACGATTGTTGATAAAGCGATAGCGGAATGATTTGTTGGAGACATAAAGCCAGTTGTCAATATTCCAAAGCATATTCGCATCCTGGTGTTCGAGATTGCGGTTGTCTCTCGTGGTGTCTTCAAGAATTAAGATTTTCTCATCTGCTTTTCCATCTCCGTTTGTATCGCGATAGCTGTAGAGGTTCCTGTTAAAAGTTTCGCCGATAATAACGCGATCATCCAGCGGCATAAGAATCCTTGGTAAAACAAGACTATCGATAAACACGGAGCTTTTATCCATGTTGCCATCACCGTTAGTATCCTGCAATAACAATACTTTACTGGTTGGAGCATTTTCATTGTTAGCATCTGCGTCCTGCATGTAGGTATTCATCTCGGCAACATACATGTTACCGTTTCCGTCCCAGGCAATTGAAACGGGTTCTCCAATCATCGGCTCACTTGCCACCAGTTCGATTTTATATCCTTCCGGCAAATAAAATTTTTTTATCGATTCCGCCGGAGTAAGCGATTGCAGCGGCGGGTTTGTTATCGCCGGCTTCAGATAAATTTTATCTTTATACTGATGCTTACAAGAGCTGAAAGTGAGCAGCAACAACGCTGGCAATAAAAGTAAAAGAACTGGTTTTGATATCATAATTGTGACCGTATTTTTTTCAGACAATCGAAATTATAGAAACATGAAATTAGAGATTCAATTTGCATCTTCCCTTATCTTTTTATCATATTGCTTTTGCAGATCGCTCAATGCGGCATCATAACCCGCTCTGTCAACAAACGCTGCCGGATTGTAAGCAGCGCCCGGCTTGTGCTTATTATGAAGATTGAACTGGCTGGCATGGGAAGCAACCCATATATCGAACGAAAGTTTTTTCATCGCACCTAACGTGTAGGAATAGTCTGAGGCGATGTCCGGATAAGTGGTCATCTCTGAAAATCTTTTTTCAATAATAATAGAAGGCAAATTTGCTATCAAAACACGGTAAGACCTTTGCTCGTCTTTCACATCAAATAAATAACTGCAAGAGCCTTTTGTATGGCCGGGATGGTGAAGCATCAACAGCCGCATATCACCCAGGCTGAGGGTATCATTATCGTGTAACAAACGATCCGCCTTTACAGGAGCAAAGCTGCGTCCATATATTCCCAGCGCATAGTCAGACATACCGCCGTCTGCAAGAACCGGGGCTTCCTTATCATCCACCATCAATTGTGCTCGGGTCATCTTTTTTATTGCGGCCATGGCGCCCATATGGTCATAATGTGCCTGTGTAGTGAGAAGTATTTTTATGTCATCAAATTTAAACCCCAAGGTCTCAATATTTTTTTTGATCTGCGATGCGGAAGCCGCAAGGCCGGTATTGATAAGGATGTTTCCCTGCGATGTAGTAATAAGGTAACATGCCAGGTCGTAAGTGCCGACATAATACAAGTTGCCTGCTATCCTGAAAGGCTTGTAAGGCCTCGACCATTCCTCAGTTGTTTTTGGCTCCGTTACTTGTTGGGCGACTGATGACAGAGAAGTAAACAAACAAATGCCTGCAAGCGCAATGTTTTTTAAGAAACGTTTTCTCATAGATTATGAATTGACTGTTAATGAAAGTTCAAATGTATAAATTCGAAAGCTAATTCATGCGCTTGAAAAATCCAC
>JBDUEG010000214.1:0-5044 GCA_040002575.1 Ginsengibacter sp. | reverse complement strand
TGTTTTCTGCATCTTTGAATTCCTGAAAGGATTCAATCAAATTGATACTTGCCATTTGGACTTTTTTAAAATGTTACCAGCACTTTCGTGTGCTTTATTTGATTAAATGTTACTATTCTTTTTTCAATTGCTCCTTTATTTCCTTTGCCCTGTTTTTGCTCGATTACAATATTCTCGTCACTTACTTCAACTAATTTTCCTTGTTTAGAAGATCCGTCATTCATTGTGATCTCAACATTTCTGCCAACGTTCTTTTTATACTGGCGATACAGTTTCAAAGGTTCATCAAGTCCAGGAGAAGATACTTCTAAAGAAAAATTGCCTCCCGGAAACATTTCCGTTTCCTCTATATACTTATAAAGAGCTTTGTTTACCTGGGTGCATTTTTCAATGGTAATGCCATCTTCAGCATCTAAAAAGACTTCAACAGCATTTCCAGGATTTAATCTAATGTTTGCCAGGAACACATTATCTGAATGACCAATGATGCTGTCTAAAAAGCTCTCGATATTTTTTAAGGGTGTTTCAAGATTCATTTCGAAACCGGAAATTTTTTAAAAAGAAGAAGGGAACGCTTCCGTTCCCTTCATTTATCTCTTACTTTGCAAATATAGGGTAATAATGAATTATGCTCCAAATTATGTTAAAGTAAAACTTTATAAATTCTCTTAAATGATTAAATATTTATTTTTGTGAAATGAATATCCTCAGACTGGCTGGTGAGATTTTTTTAATATACATTTTGTATAAACTGATATTTGATTTTATTATTCCTGTTTATCAATCCACAAAAAAAATAAAAAAACAATTTGGGGAAATGCACTCTAAAATGCAGCAGGATATGAATGCTTACACTAAGTCTCAAAATCCTGATAAGACAGGCCGTGAGGCATCGGGTAAAGATGATTACATTGAATTTGAGGAAATAAAAAAATAACTTCAGAGCCCCAGGTTTTCTATACTCCCGTCTGTTTTTAAGAGAACGGTTTGCATGCCCAGGATTTTAGCGGCCTCTACGTTTTGTATCGAATCGTCAATAAAAAGCGTGCTGCCATATTCAAGGTTATTTCTTTCAACTACATACTGATAAATATTGCCATCAGGTTTTCTCATTCCCATCTCAAAAGAGTAGTAAGCCTTTTCAAAAAAATCTTCAAACGAGCAATGCCTGTTCCTTTTGTAATAAATGGAATTAAACATACGATAATGAATTTCATTTGTATTACTTAATAGAAATAGCCTGTAGCGGGACTTAATCTGGTCAAGAAAAAAAAGGCTCTCTTCCCTAAAATTTAAAAGCATTGCATTCCAGGCTTTATTAATCGCATCTTTTTTTAATTGGAGGCCTATGCAACTATTAAATTCAAAATGAAACTGAGCTTCTTTTATATTGCCGGTTTCAAGTCTTTTAAAAAGCTTATCGGCTGCTGCCTGTGAATACATTTCATTGAAGTTCTTTACTCCCAGTTCTTCAAAGGCCTTCCTGGTTAAATGATAATCGATATTCAAAATAACACCTCCAAGGTCAAAAATAACCGCTTCAAGCTTTTGCATTTATCAAAGAAAATTATTTCTTGCCACTTAATGAATTATTCTATTTTTGCAATCCTTTATTTTTTACATGAAGAGGGCCTATAGCTCAGCTGGTTAGAGCACCTGACTCATAATCAGGTGGTCCCAGGTTCAAATCCTGGTGGGCCCACACAGATGAAAAACAATGAAGCCTGCATAGCTTGCAGGCTTCATTGTTTAACCTTTCTTTAACCATGTAACAAATACTTTTGCCACCTTAACAAAATTTATGAAGAAAATTGTTTTTGTATTTACGAGTTGTCTATTTTTTGCTTTCGCTTTTTCACAAGACACTTCATATGTTGCTCATGACTCGTACAAGACAATTAAATTACCAAACCGCTCCGGAGATCATTTAATGATACAAGTCTCTTCTGATCATTGGACTGGCATGCCAGACAGTATAAGTAGCCATCAGAGCGGATTATCGAGGGGATTCAATGCCTATCTTATGCTTGACAAGCCATTCAGGTCCTCACCAAAATTTAGCTTGGGCATTGGAGTAGGCATTAGTACAAGTAATATATTTTTTAAAAAAATGAATGTGGATTTAAAAGCTGGCGGAGCGGTCTTACCGTTCACCGCCGCAGACTCAACAAATCATTTTAAAAAGTATAAACTTTCTACCGGTTTTGTTGAAGTGCCATTAGAATTTAGATTTATGTCGAAGCCCTTAGAGCCCAACAAAAGCTTTAAAATAGCTTTAGGAGCGAAGGTAGGCGCAATAGTTAACGCACATACAAAGGGTAAAGATCTGCAGGATAAAAATAATACTGCCCTCAATTCTTACATCGAGAAAGAAATTGGCAGACGCCTCATAAATGGTACAAGATTCATGGGGACTGCAAGAATCGGCTATGGCATCATATCAGTCTTCGGTGCTTACCAGCTCAATAACCTGCTAAAAGATGGTGCAGGTGCCAACATTAAACTTTACCAGGTAGGATTAACGTTGAGCGGACTTTAATTCGCAGTTATTTTTTCTGAATATCTTATTATAATTTATTGGTTTCTGTAAGGGGGCCGGATTAATTATTTTTGCAAAAACAATTTTTATATTGATTGATAAAAAGGTTGATACCAGAAGTGAGGCTAAGGCGATACTTATTGGCGTGATACAAAAAAATCAGACGGAAGAACTTGTTGCTGAGTATATGCGTGAATTAGAATTTCTTGCTGAAACTGCAGGCGCTAAAGCGATTAAATCTTTCACCCAAAAATTAGCACATCCTGACAGCAGAACTTTTGTAGGCAAAGGGAAGCTGGAAGAAATAAAAAAATATCTTTCTGGTAAAGATGTTGAGCTGGTTATTTTTGATGATGAGCTCACAGGCTCACAAATTAAGAATATTGAAAAAGAATTGCAGGTAACCACAATTGACAGGAGTGATCTTATTCTTGACATATTTGCTTCCCGGGCAAAAACAGCACAGGCAAAAGTTCAGGTAGAACTTGCCCAATATCAATATCTTTTACCAAGACTTAAAGGAATGTGGAAGCATCTTGAAAGGCAAGGCGGCGGCATAGGCAGCAGGGGACCGGGTGAAACTGAAATTGAAACAGACAGGCGTATAGTGAAGGATAAAATAAGTCTCTTACGCAAAAGGTTAGCCGAAATAGATAAGCAGTCCTTTACTCAAAGAAAAGAAAGGGGCGAATTTATAAGGGTTGCACTTGTTGGATATACCAACGTTGGCAAATCGACCATTATGAATCTTCTAAGCAAAAGCGATGTTTTTGCTGAAAACAAATTATTTGCCACACTGGATACTACCACAAGAAAAGTAGTGCTCGGGCATACCCCATTTCTTTTAAGTGATACTGTTGGCTTCATCAGAAAACTTCCCCATCATCTTATAGAAAGTTTTAAAAGTACTTTGGATGAGGTGAGGGAAGCAGATATACTTTTACATATTGCTGATATCTCGCATCCACAATTCGAAGAACAATTAACAGTAGTAAAAAAAATTTTACAGGAACTTAATAGCGGCGACAAACCCGTAGTTACTGTCTTTAATAAAATGGATCAGTATGAGAAAGTGACTTTCGATCAATGGCTTGACCCGGAAGTGAAACAAGATTTGCTGAGAGAATTAAAGGAGAGCTGGCAAGTGCAGACAGAAGGTAACTGCGTTTTTATTTCAGCAATAGAAAAAACAAATATTGAGGAACTCCGGCAAGTTGTATTAAACAGTGTCCGGTCAATATACCAGGTAAAGTATCCATACAAAGCGGAATTTTTTTATTGATCATAATGAAGCCGGAGAAAAAATATAAATGGCACAAAATCGCCAGCCAGGTTTCGGAGATAAATTTTGCGACAAATAACCTTGCAGAAATTGAAGTTGCAGGTAAGAAAATATGCATTGCAAAGACAAACGGGGCAATTGCGGCTTGCGCTTCAAAATGTCCTCATGCCGGCGGTGATATGTGCCAGGGTTTTCTATCTAAAAATGAAACTATTGTTTGTCCGGTACATCGGTACGTTTTCAGTTTAACTAATGGACGTGAGGTAAGTGGTGAAGAGTATTACTTAAAGGTGTACCCGGTTGAAATTAAGCAGGAAGGCATATTTATTGGTTTCGAAGATGGAGGCTTGCTTAGCTGGTTGAAATAACCTCAAAACAATTTTTGTAGCAAATCAAAAACCTTTATTTTTGCCACCCGTTTTTAATATAGAATCCTCCTTAGCTCAGTTGGTTAGAGCATCTGACTGTTAATCAGAGGGTCTCTGGTTCAAGTCCAGAAGGGGGAGCGTAATTAAGAGTTGTAAAAGTCGCCAGTGGCGGCTTTTTGTTTTTTACAAACGTCTGCGTGTATTTTATTTGAAATGATTTAGATAGTGCACACCGAGCACATACTTTTTATATGACCCTCCCAGGATCAAATAGAACAAACGGTATAGAATTATTTTTGCCAAACTGTAAATTTTAATTTGGAATTTTAAATTTAATTGTCTTGCTTTGTTATTCAAAGTACTTTTAAATGGACAGTTCAACGCAAAACCTAGATACCTTAAGGGATATCAAAAGAATAATGGAGCGCAGTAGCCGGTTTATAAGTCTTAGCGGATGGAGTGGCATTACCGCAGGATTGTGCGCTTTAATTGGGGGGATAGTTGCCTGGTATCGCATCAAACTTTATTATGGAAAAGAATTTTCTTCCGGAGAAGCATGCCCTGTCTGTTTAAAGAATGATTTAATACTTATCGCTGCGCTTATACTCGTGACCGCTTTTGTAACGGCCACATTATTTACTTATTTGAAAAGCAGGCAAGAAGGTGTTGCCATCTGGGGAACTGCTGCCAGGCGGCTTTTATGGAATACACTATTGCCCATGATAGCGGGAGCTTTTATGCTCTGGCGTATGATGGAACTGAAACAATATGAGTTGATAGCTCCGGCATCACTAATTTTTTACGGCCT
Organism: Ginsengibacter sp.; assembly: GCA_040002575.1. Lineage (GTDB taxonomy): Bacteria > Bacteroidota > Bacteroidia > Chitinophagales > Chitinophagaceae > Ginsengibacter. Next base: position 47 of record JBDUEG010000214.1, on the reverse strand, counting down.
TGCTTTAGTGAATGGAAGCAAATTCACTGTCGGCGAAGTTCGGTATC
>JBDUEG010000213.1:0-5055 GCA_040002575.1 Ginsengibacter sp. | reverse complement strand
TGGATGTGCGAAGCCTGCGGTACCCGGGACTTATAAGTTATAAAAGTGAGCCTGGCGGCGGCACAACAGATTATGCCGTTGAAATATTCTATGCTGCTCTTGAAGAAAAAAAGTACAATTGCTTTTTAAGAGAAGATACTTATTTGCCTATGATGTATATGCCCGATGCCATAAGAGCAACTATCGAATTAATGGAGTCAGCCGCTAAGCAAATTACAATCCGTACATCATACAATATATCCGGCATGAGTTTTTCTCCAAAAGAACTTTCGTTGGAAATTCAAAAACACATACCTGAGTTCACAATGACATATAAACCCGACTACCGGCAGCAGATTGCAGAAAGCTGGCCTCAAAGCATAGACGATTTTGTTGCCCGCGAAGATTGGAAGTGGAAACCGGAATATGAATTATCCAAAATGACAAATGATATGCTCGTGAATATGAAAGCAAAAGATTAGATAAATATGTGAATTATCATTTAAGTTTATTGAGACATATTTGTAGTTCAATTAATATCAGAAAGTTATTCGGTACACACATTTAAGACAATAAGTATGAAAAAAGCAATTCTAGCAATAAGTCTCATTGCGTTTTTATTTCTAACAGGAGATGCGCAAAACAAACGCTTCGGATTAAAAGGCGGTATTAATTCTTCCAGCCTTAATACAACAGGTAACGGAGCAACTTTTACGAGTGATTCTAAAATTGGTTTTTACGCAGGAGCATTTGCACAGTTAGGTATAGCACAGTATTTCGCTGTTCAGCCGGAAATCATGTATTCGCTTCTCGGAGCAAAGTATAAATACCTCAACGTGACTATAAACCGTAATCTGAGTTATATAAGTGTACCGGTTTTAGCTTCATATATCAAAGATGGACTTTCCATTATCGTTGGTCCGCAAATAAGTTTTTTAGCGGCCGCAAAAGATAAAGGAGCTAATATATCTGCTGATGTTAAATCTCAGTTTGAAATAATAGAAATAGCAGGCGTAGTTGGCGGAGGTTATACTACTCAGGGAGGCCTGGGCTTTGATGCACGTTATCATCTTGGCCTCACTGACATCGTAAAGGATAATAGCACAGGATATAAACTTAAGAATAATAATTTCCAATTTGGAATACACTTTACATTTCATCGTTAGTTAGGACGGGGGGTAATATAACTCATGTAAAATGGTAAATAGTAGAAGAATAATTGCAAATAGCTTTTTAGTTTAAAATAATTTTAGAACTTTGGACCTTAAAGTTTCATTTTAAATATCCATTAAATCATCTAAAAAAGAAATCATGAAAAAATTATTATTGGCAATCGCTGTTATTGCTATTTCAACAATGACCACACAAGCGCAGGACAACAGCTTAAAAGAATTAAGGTTTAGCATCGGTGTCGAGCCTTCTCTTCCCATAGGAGATTTCAATGACGCAGGTTATAATTTTGGTATTGGAGGTTCGGTCCAGGGAGAATATAAAGTAGCTGATGATTTCGGGCTTACTCTAAATGCAGGGTATATTAATTATTCAGCCAAAGATATCACGGTAGGTGGTGTTAATTACAATGGTGGCAGCTTTGGTATTGTGCCTGTTTTGGCTGGATTTAAATATTATTTTTCTCCGAAAGTTTATGGACATGGACAATTAGGGATAGGTATAGGCACCTCTAAAGGAGCAAGTTCTGAATTTGCATATTCTCCGGGTATTGGGTTTATGCTGTCAAGAAACTTTGATATTTTACTTAAGTATCTTGCCTACTCAGCAAATGGAGGTACACTCGGTTCTATCGGTGCCAGGGTAGCGTATAATTTTTGATTTCAAAAATACTTTGTAAAGGAAGAGGCTATTGCAAATTTAATTTGTGATAGCCTCTTTTCTTTTTCAGGTAAATAGGTATGAGTGCTATCGCAGCCTGATCTACTAATCATTAATATTTAATACGTCCTTCATATTAAAAATTCCTTTTCTATCATAAATGAATTCCGCCGCGAGCAATGCACCTGCGGCAAATCCTTTCCTGTTATGAGCGGTGTGTATTATTTCTATATCATCTATGGCGGAGGTGTACTTAACAGCATGCGTTCCCGCCGCAGGATCTATTCTTTTGCTTACAATTGAAAGTTCATCAGGTATATTCAATGCAGTATCATTCTCTGTTTGTCGCAGAACCCAGCTCTTCTTTTGCGATGAATTTTCAATGATTTGTTCTGCCAGCGATATCGCTGTTCCACTGGGTGCATCTTTTTTTTGAGTGTGATGAGTTTCTTCTATACTTATATTATAATTTTTATGTGGGTTCATTAATGCTGCCAGCTTTTTATTTATTTCAAAGAAAATGTTTACACCTATGCTGAAATTGGTTGTTGTTAAAAAAGTGCCGTCGGCTTCTATGCATTTTTCTTCAACAAATTTCTTTTGTTGCAGCCAGCCTGTTGTACCACAAACGACGGGCACTCCTGCCTCGAAGCATAACAAGATATTTTTAACTGCACTTTCAGGCATTGTGAATTCTATGGCAACATCCGCTTTCTCAAGATTTTCTTTTGTGAGATCAAAAAGATTTTGATCATCTATGGCAAGCACCACGTTGTGACCTCTGGATAATGCAATTTCTTCGATCGCTTTTCCCATTTTGCCATATCCTATCAAAGCAATATTCATAACTTAATTTAAGTAAAATGAAAGTATAGAAATCTTTGCAGCGGTGGAAATTTCTTAATGTCTTTGCTTGAAATTAAAAACAAGTGAAATGCCCGGACCGTTAGTTATATAATTAAATGATGGCCGTATTTTCATAGTAATGTCCGGTGAAACATCAAAAGCTTTGAGATGCGCATCAACAGTAGCATCTACTACATTCAATCCCCAAAAAATAATAAAAAACAATACCGAATAATCGAGATTTTGCCTGAAGAGATTTCTGTTAGTTCGAATACCTTCTAAGGAAAGGGGCTGAAAACGTGGATCAACCTGGTTATCGTTGCTTGAATCAGTATCTGAGCGAAGAACCACTGCCCGTCTTAGTAATTTATAAGTTTTCAGATTATATAAAAAAACGCCTGCGGTTGTTCCCAATGCACCATACACGATCGGAATCTTCCAATATTTTTTGTTATAAGCCTGTCCCCAACCGGGAATAATAGCAGAACGTAAGGTTGCCTTTTTTGGATTAAACTTCTTTCTGACAGCTGTATCAAGAGCGAGTAAATTCTTTCCTGAAGTATCTGCTTTATTATTTCCTTTTATTAATAAAGTGTCCTCGTTATTCTTTGGCAGGTCAACACGAACATTTTTATTTCCTGTTATGGTATCTTTTTGCTGTGCAAAAATGGGAGCATTATTAAAAATAATAAGGGAAAAAAAAAGAATAAAGAAAGAGGATATTTTTAGCATACGCTTAATCCACTGAAACCTGCATTTTATCTAAGATCGAATTCAACTCTTCTATTGAATAATAATCAAAAATGATACGGCCGGTCCCTTTTTTAGTTTGTGTCATTTTCACTTTGGTACTAAAGTGAGACGCTAAATTATCTTCAATTTTTTTCAGACCGGGCGAGGCGTTGGCTTTTAATGAATTATTAACAGCATCTCTTGCCGCTGTATAGAGCCGCCGTACGAGCTCTTCGGTTTGCCTTACAGAAAGTTCTTTGCTTTTTATCTCGCTAAAAATGAACAATTGTTTATCAACTAGATCAACGTTGATCAGCGCTCTGGCATGCCCCATGCTAATGGTACCTGTTCTTACGGCAGCTTGTATATCCGGCGGTAGTTTTAAAAGCCGTATATAATTTGTAATGGTACTTCTTTCTTTGCCCATCCTTTCTGCAAGGCGATCCTGTGTATAATCAAGATCATCCATCAGGTGCTTATAGCTAAGCGCTATTTCTATAGCGTTAAGATCTTCGCGTTGTAAATTTTCGAGCAGCGCAAGCTCAAGTATTTTTGAATCGTTGACTTCTTTTACATAAACAGGCACATCTGCCAGGCCTGCTATTTTAGCTGCACGAAATCTTCTTTCTCCCGCAATGATTCTATATTTTCCATTAGAAAGTCTTAGAACAGTAAGTGGTTGGATTATGTCATGCATTTTCACGGAGGCCGCCAGTTCACTCAATGCAGTTTCATCAAAATCATGCCTCGGCTGTTCAGGATTAGGTTCAATCATGTGCAGAGGTATGCGCACGTTCGCCTGCATCACTTTTTCTTTCGACTCTTTCATCAGGCTATTGGAAGTTTGAGAAAGGTCGCTATCAATATTTTGCAATAAAGACCTTATCCCTTTTCCTAAAGCTTCTTTCTTATTTGGAATACTCATTTTATTTCTCTCAATCTTTTAAGGTTATAACACAAGTCAGGTTTGCTCCATCACTTTTTCTTTACGTGTCATCTTTGTCATCTCATTTCTCTGGAGTATCTCCTTGGCAAGATTCAAATAATTTATGGCTCCCTTGCTTTCCGCATCGTATAAAATTGCCGGCTTACCAAAACTCGGAGCTTCACTCAGTCGCGTATTGCGATGTATAATGCTCGTAAAAACGAGGTCCTCAAAATGTCTTCTTACTTCGCTTACTACCTGGTTACATAAGCGGAGTCTGCCATCATACATGGTCATAAGAAGGCCTTCAATCTCAAGATTTGTATTCAACCTGTTTTGAACTATCTTAATAGTGTTTAGTAGTTTGCCAAGTCCTTCTAATGCAAAGAACTCAGCCTGTACAGGTACTAAAACACTGTTTGCTGCCGTAAGCGCATTCACCGTTATTAATCCAAGAGAAGGAGAACAATCGATGATTAAAAAATCGTACTGGTCTTTTATTTCCCTTAAAATATTTTTTAAAACACTTTCCCTGTCAGGGTAATTGATCATTTCTATTTCGGCTCCTACAAGATCAATATGCGATGGCATAAGATCGAGATAGGGTATCTCAGTTTTTAAAATCACATCTTTAGCGGGCGTTTCGTTTACCATGCAATCATATAAGCCGGTGGTTATGTTATGCAGATTGAAACCAACGCCTGTGGTACAATTAGCCTGCGGGTCAGCGTCTACCAAAAGCG
>JBDUEG010000212.1:0-5066 GCA_040002575.1 Ginsengibacter sp. | reverse complement strand
ATGCTTTTTCCTTAAGGCTTTCAATGTTAGGGATCCATTCAAAATCCAATTGCCTCTTTTCAAGATTGGCAGCAACAAGTTGGATATTTATTTTATCTCCCATGCGAAATTTTTTCCCCGTGCGAATCCCCACCAAAGAGTAATCTGTATCATCATGGCGAAAATCATCATAGTCTGACAGGTCTCTTACGGAAACAAGGCCTTCACATTTCTCCTTCACAGTCTCTACCCAAAAGCCAAAGGAGGCAACGCCGCTTATCACACCTTCCATCTCCTGGCCGAGTTTATCCATCATAAACTCCACCTGCTTGTATTTGTTACCGGCCCGCTCTGCTTCCATCGCTGCTCTTTCTTTTACACTGCAGTGCTTACATTTCTCCTCCATCTTTTTATCCGGGTGAATATTTTTGTCAAGCACTTCCTGCAATACTCTGTGAACAAGCACATCAGGATACCTGCGTATGGGAGAAGTGAAATGGCAATAGTCTTTGAAGCCAAGGCCATAATGCCCAACATTATCTGTAGTGTAGATTGCTTTTGCCATGGTACGAATGCCCAGTTGCTCCAGCACATGCTGCTCAGGTTTGCCATGCACATCAAGCATTAGCTGGTTAAAAGAAGCAGCAATTGCAGCCTCGTCGTGTATATCGAATTTGTATCCGAACTTTTTTGCAAAAGCAGCGAAGGGCTTAAGCTTTTCATCATCTGGTGTATCATGCACCCTGTAAGGAAAAGGGATCGGCTTTTTATCAACCTTTAGTTTTGAAATGTAGGCAGCAACTGTGCGGTTGGCAAGCAGCATAAACTCTTCTACCAACTGGTGGGATTCTTTGCTTTCCTTAACTATAATGCCTAATGGCTTGCCGGTATCATCCAATTGGAATTTCACTTCTGTGGAAGAAAAATTGATAGCGCCATTCTTAAATCTTTCTTTCCTGAAGTTTTTAGCCATAGCATTCAGGCACTTAATTTCTTCACTATGCTTGCCATTACCGGTTTCAATTATTTCCTGTACTTCATCATAGTTAAAACGATGGTCGCTGTGAATGAAGGTTTTCCCCAGCCATTGATCTTTTACTTTTCCTTTGCTCATTTTAAAAATCACTGAGAAGGTATATTTATCTTCATTGGGCCTTAGTGAGCAGAGTTCATTTGAAATCTTTTCAGGGAGCATAGGGTTTACGCGATCGGGGAGATAAACACTTGTTGCCCGGCTATAGCCTTCTTCATCAAGGGCGGATCCTGGTTGTACAAAATGGCTTACATCTGCAATGTGAACACCAATTTCATAATCATCTTTACCAAGTTTTTTTATAGAAATGGCGTCGTCAAAATCTTTTGCATCCGCAGGATCGATAGTGAAGGTGAGTTCATTGCGATAGTCTCTTCTTTTTGATAACTCTTTAGGGTCTATGGTGCCATCAAGGGCGCTGGCCTCGTCAAGAACCTTTGAAGAAAACTCAAGTGGAAAGCCATTCTGGATGATAATTTCCTTCATAGCCATATCGCCTGAATCTTTTGCCTGGAGCACAGTAACAACAGTTCCTTCAGGCTTGCGTTCGCCTTTTTCCCAATTGAGAAACTTAACCACAACCCTGTCTTTCGATACGGCTCCGCTGAGGTTGCGGGTGCTTATATAAAAATCAGGTACAGGCTTTTGGCTATCAGGTTTGAAGAAAGCAAAGTTCTCACTCACTTCAATCGTTCCTATAAATTCCGTTTGCTTTCGCTCTATTACATCTTCCACGGCCCCTTCTATCCGCTTTCCATGAGATTCTTTTATTTTCACTCTCACCGTATCACCATCCATCGCTTTATTGAAGTCATTTGGCCTTACCAATACATCTTTATCTCTACCTTCTGCGATTACATAACCGATGCCTGAACGGGTAATTTCTAAAACTCCTTTTATCAGTGGCAGCGGTTTTTTCTTGCCTGTTTTCTTACTCATATAAATCTAATCCTTGTTTTTTTTGTGGTTAACCGCAATGTACAAAATCTATGGCTAAACAAATTACGAGACAGCGGCGGCGCTTTTAAAACTGAAATGATGGGCCAGCATGGAAATGTAATTCAGCAGGCAAAGAGTGGCTATAATTATAAACCAGTTGTCCCTCGTAATAGTTATTGTTAGCTCTTGTATTATTTTATATAAAAGGATCAATCCTACAGTTTGAATAGTTTTGTACATCAATGGAACTTGAAGAAATCATTATTCAAAAAATCAAAAATATTGGGGCTATCTCTTTTCATGACTTCATGGAGATGGCTCTTTACTATCCGGGCAAGGGTTATTACACTTCAGGGAAAAGCAGGATTGGTAAAAGCGGTGATTATTATACAAGCCCGGCACTTACTTCTTTATTCGGTCAAATGATCGGCAGCCAGGTTGAAGAAATGTTTTTTATGATGGGCAGCGAACCAATCTCTATTGTTGAGTACGGAGCTGGTAGCGGTGCTTTGTGTCTTGACATACTTATTTACCTGCAAAGAAATGAATTGTTGTTTCAGCATTTAAAATATTACATAATTGAAAAAAATGATTTAAAGCATCGGGAAGAAAAGAATGCTTTGTATGAAAAAGTTGAATTCATTGACAATATCAGTGAGATCACTGGTTTTACAGGTTGCGTTTTATCAAATGAACTGGTAGATAATTTCCCCGTAAATGTTGTTGTTATGAAAGATGAATTGATGGAAGTCTTTGTTGATTATAAAGATTCATTTGTAGAGGTTCTTCTGCCGGCAAAGGAGGAGTTAAAAGATTATTTAAAATGGCAAAATATTGAACTGCCAAATGACTACAGAACCGAAATAAACCTGGAGTCGAAAGAATGGATCAGGCAAATCGCTCTTAGTTTACGAAAAGGTTTTGTGATAACAATAGATTACGGCTTCCCGGGCGAAGAACTTTACTCATCTAAAAGGAATACCGGCTCTATGGTATGTTATCACAATCATACTGTGACCGATATGCCATACCATAATATCGGTGGGCAGGACATCACAACTCATGTAAATTTTTCAGCAATAAATCTTTGGGGTAAAGAGTTGGGGCTTGATTTCACCGGTTTTTGTAACCAGAACCTTTTTCTTCGGGCCATGGGATTGGCAAATCATCTGAGGAAAATTGAACATGAAATGCTTGCGCAAAATAAAGAGGCCGTTTTTTTACAGGTGAATAAGTTACTTATGGAAATGAGTAATCAATTTAAAATCCTTATCCAGCATAAAGGAGTAAAAGTAAACGGCCTTAGGGGAATGCAATTTTCTCAATCACTTTAATTAACGAAACCACTTATGTTATATGTTAGTCCTTATAAATTGGCATACTGGTTGATTACTCTTTTTAATATTTGTTTTATGAAAAGAATTCTTGTAGTAAACAATGACATCGATACAATGACGCTTTTAAAAACCTGGCTTGAAAAGAAAGCCTATTTAGTTCAATACACCGGCGACCAGGAAAAAGTAGATCAGATCATGAAGAAGTTTTCTCCTGAACTGGTAATAGTAGATATACTACAAAAAGATGTGGTGAAGCAGCTTAAGGATCAGGAAAAAACCAGCTCTATTCCGGTGCTCTTAATGACCGGGTATACTTTAAGGGAACACCAAAACGATGTGCCAGCAGACGATACAATTGAAAAGCCTTTCAATCTTTCTCTGATGGAGCGAAAAATTGAAAACCTTACGAATGGCATAGCCGCCCATTAAATTTCAATGTCCTTTCCCATTTATTTTTGATGGCTTTAAACACGTAACATAGTTACTTGCTTTACATTTGTTTTTAAAGGCATCGCAATTTGATCCAAAAGACTCTATACGATTTCAAATTATCTGATGATATTGAAACAGGTAATGCGATATCAAAACAGCAGGCTGAAAAATTATTCACTTACTTCCGGGAGAACCCTCTTTTTAGATGGCAGGACGCCAACAACGATTGCGAAGACAGGGCCAACGCGATTTGCATTTTACTCGATGAATGGAAGATATCAAATGCAAAGGGCTGGGTTTTCAGCGGGTACGTTTTTAAGAAGATTGGGTATCTTAAAAATCTATGGAAGTATCATGTTGCTGCAGCTATACCCGTAAAGGAAGAGAAAGAAATCAAATACTATATTATTGATCCTGCAACATCCGGTACACTTGTAACCATTGAAGAGTGGGCAGCGAATGTGACAGATAATCCGCACAGCTATCACATAATCAAGCAAGGAAACTTTTACATTTTCAATCAAAGTAAAATAGAAAGAGATAATTGGTACAAAAGAAATAAAGGAAATTTCAATTGGACCATACAGGGACTAAGTGGTATCAACGGAGTTTCATCAAAGGGCAAAGCTCATCTTGCTTTCAATAAGAAAAGAGTAATAAAAACAAAAAAACTATTCAGAGAGTTAATGAATTCTGAGCCTCCATTTCAAATTTAAGAAGAGCCTGCGGCTCATAATTGCAGTCTTATTTTAATTCTCCCCCTTCTCTTTTTCAAATTAACATTTTATAATAAAACCTGCATGCAAATGGGAAGTCTTATTCGCATCAACAAAAAATTATAAATATGAAAAAGATTATTACACTTCTATTTTGCTCTGCATTGCTTTCATCAGCATTTTCACAAAGCAACAGCCACGATGAGGGTAGGTATAACAACGATCATCGAAATGACAAAGAACGGCATGACGATTGGAAATATAATAAAGGCGATCGCCATGATGATAACCGTCGTGACAACTGGAACAGGAATGAAAATGGTAATGTGTATCGTGATGCAAAGTATTACACTGCTCAGAGAGACCAGTCGGTACAAAGAGTAAGCCGGGAATATGATTACAAAATTCAAGCGGTAAGCACGGACAGGTACATGAACCGCCGCGAAAAGAAACGTGCTATCAAAACGCTCCAGGCTCAGAAAGACCAACAAATCAGGCGAATTTATTCTGAGTATAACAACAGGTATGTTTATAGTGATAGCAGGCACAATGATGACAGAAGCAACGGACGAGGTAACGGATACGGTCATTATAAGAAGTAAAGTCCAACCTGGTCAATACGTTTTTTGT
>JBDUEG010000211.1:0-5088 GCA_040002575.1 Ginsengibacter sp. | reverse complement strand
ACTAAAAAACCTTCGTAGCCCCAGCACTCTCCGCTCCATGTCTTCCAATCTTTGGTTCTTCCATTGCTGCATCTACCCTGGAAATTCCCTTCACTCATACTTTTAAGAAGCGGTAAGAGAATTGAATCTGCATCTTTTTTTCTTCCTAATTTCTGCAATGCGTGAATGAAAAAATAAGTATAACATGCCGTAGCTCCGCCGTTTTCATAAATCTGGAAGCCATCCAGATTATCTTCACGTTTTCCGCCACCAACTTCAGGTTTCAGATCAGTGTAGTCAGCACGAATGACAGGAATTAAATTTCCAGGCAAGCCCAATTCGAAGTTGGTAAATCCAACTTCTTTCATTTTTGAAAACAACTTATCCATAATGCTATTGGCTAAAGATGGCTCAATAAGGTCATAGCAAATGGCAATGGCATTTACGAACGTAAACCAATAGTCGTGCAGGTTTCCGTCACTGCTCTTCCATCCGGCAAGAATGCCGGTTGTATCATTGTAAAATGTGTTAGTATAAACTTTTTTAAGCTTATCAGCCCTTGCTTTATATAGCTTCGCATCATCCTGCATTTCAAAATTGTTACACACATCACTCAATAAACCAAGCGCCTTATACGCAAGTGCATTTGAATAAGCATCCTTGTTTGCGAAGCCAATAGTATCCCACCAATTCGCAGGCCTCATAGTTGGGTCTCCTTTCCAGCTTCCGCTATTTCCCGATAGACAAAATTCTAATAAGCCATCGCTGTCACTATCTGTGCTTAGCATTTCGTTTATCCAAACTTTTAGTTTAGAATAATTTTCAATAAACCATTTTTTATCGTTGCTTCCCGTTGTATAATTGCAGGCAGCAATCAACAATGAAGGATAAGAATCAAGACTGTTGCATGTAGTGGCTGATTTTGGAATGTCCCATTGCTTATCGTAATCGTAACCTAACAGGCCGTATCCTTTCTGTCCGGCTAAATATCGGTCAAGTGTCATGCGTATCAAATCCCGTGCTGTCAGGCCTTTTGCTAATGACGGTGCATGCAATGCCACTTCTGAATATTTAAATAAGGTAAAAGCACAGGCATCGCTGGCGGAGTTATTAGATAATATTTTTAATAAAGGATTAACCTGGAATATGCTGATAAAGTTTTTGCGAAAGCAATCATAGATCGCATCATTTTCAATACCATTTATTTCAGGATGAATTGTTACAACGTCAAAATGATATTCAATTTTGGATGACAACTTTGTTGCAGAAGGAAATTCAATTTTTACAAACGGATGTTCAATAAAACGTTGTGAACTATACTGCACCGTTTGGCCGGGAATATTACAGGTAACGCGTAAGGTACCCATGTCAGGAAAATGTAAGATTGCCGGAAGTGTGACTTCATTTTTTTCGCCTTTCATCATCCCCAAAAGGGTTGCATGATTGGCATATTGACTTATGTTGAATACAAAGGGATTTACATAATCCGCATAGTGATTTGAAACAATAGAGAAAGAAGATTTTCTTTTTATTATTTCCCAAACAGGTGATGCACCTGGCTCCTGTGAAGCAAGCCTGTAACTTGTTATATTATTCCGAACAGATCTGGTGTATGAAATTTGTAAAGGCGTTTCATCGATTAAAATTACATTAGTTTGAAGATTGTTTTTACCAAGAGAATCAATTGCAAAAAAATCAAATTGGGGGGATTGAAGTTGAGTTGTCATCTTTAAAAATGCTGATTCAAATTGCAAGGATGCAACCGCACTTGGAGTGTCTAAAACGTTTATAAGTACTCCGGCAAAAGCCGCATTTTTTATAAAGTTTCTTCTTTTCATACCTCCTGTTTTAAATATTAATGGTGTTAAATTAACTATATTGTTTTGAATTTAAACACTTAAAAAGGTGTATAAAAAATGAGGAAGATAAATTTGAAAACGATCGTTTTTCTATCAGCTTTTGGCATGGCTATTAATTGTTGTGCTCAAGGCAATTTAGGGTTTGAAGATGGACTTACTCATTGGATGATTAAAGGTAATGCTGCTAACATTATTCTTGATAAGGAGAATATTTACGAAGGAAATGCTTGCGTAAGGATTTCAGATTCCGGCGGCATCAACCAACGCGTCAATGTATCAGCATTGTCAATTGTCCAAATGAATGCTTATGTAAAATCGAACGAAAAAGTAAAGGTGTATCCTTTCATTCAATTTTATGATTCCGCTAATAAGTTATTATTAGAAGATAAAAATACGAGCATAACCACTACTCAATATCAGCGGATAGGCAACTACACAGAAGCGCCCCCTTACACAAAATATATTTTAATTGGTATAGAAAAAGATTCTTCAAACAATTATATATATGCTGATAATTTTTCTGTTAAGATTGAAAGTAATAATACAGTAGCTCGACTGCCCATATGTAATCTTGATGAATACATGCGTCCTTTCTGGAATTCAGATACTATCTATAATGAAACAGTTTTGATGTATTCAGTAAATGGAAAAGCTGCAACCGGCAAATTGTTATTTAGTCCTTCAAAAATTATATCGGTAAAAAGTTTTGATCTGAATACTAAATATAAACGCGGTTTAGATTATGCGCTAAACGGCAGACTAATTTTAAAGACAGAAAATTCATCAATGCCTTCGAGGGCCGATACTTCATTTGATACAAAAACGAATCTTGCATGGTATGACCTGCAATCGCAATGGATTGTTGTGACCTATATACATCATGACCAATGGAGTGGCCCTACGCCTTCTTATAAAGGAGATAAAATGCCTCATACAATAGCAAAGCTTAGAAAAAAATTACCGCTCAAGATCGTTGCTTTAGGCATGAGTATAACAAGAGGATTAAATGTGAGCAGCTATGATACTGTGCGTCCTTATATGCCAACTTATATTGATCTTTTCTCTTATCAACTTAAAAAGAATTTTGGTTACAATGATATAACAGTTTATAATGAAGGCTTACCTGGCGCGGTTGTTAGTTGGGGGGCTGACTATGCAGAAACGTACGTTAATCCTTTAAAGCCTGATCTTGTAATTCTTGATTTTGGGATGAATGATTTTTGGAGATATACACCGGAGCAGTTTGTGGTGTATATTAAAATCATCATTAACAAGGTACAGACGTCAAATCCCGGCGTGGAGTTTTTACTTTTATCAAATATGAAATTTGATCCTGATTATGTTTTGAATAGTGATACAAATAAAAGTTGGTATCAAAAAAATCTGATCGGATACAATTCAGAATTGCAAAGATTAGAAACAACTGGAATTATAGATTTTGATATGACAACGTTAAGCGATAAAATTTATAAAATGAAAAAAGCAAAAGATTGCATTGCAAACCCACTTCATCCTAACGATTACCTTGCCAGGTGGTATGCTCAGGGAATGGCGGCGCTTTTCTAAGTTGATTTTTCATTCTAACAAATCAATTCGGTTAAAGGACTATATGTGCATTAAATTTTAAACTAGTGAATCTAAATGTAATTAAGCCATTAAAATGTGATAAGCTGCCTCATCCTGAAAATTAAAAACATGAAATTCAAATTACATAGTATTTCGGGTAGGGTTTCCAAAGTAGTAACCATTATTCTCTATTTATTAATAACGTTTACTCCAAAAGCTCAATTAGTTGATACCGCTCACTTGCAAAAGCAGTGGAAAGCAAGCTGGGTAACTGTTCCTCAAACAGATCCTACAGGGTATGGTGTCTACTATTTTAGAAAGAGCCTTGACTTAACCTCACTGCCAAAAACGTACACCGTCCATGTTTCCGCTGACAACCGTTATAAATTATTTGTAAATGAAAGATTAGTATCACTTGGCCCGGCACGTGGTGACTTGTTGCACTGGAATTTTGAAACTATAGACCTGGCGCCTTTTCTTCGGGTAGGGTTTAATGTTATAGCGGCGCAGGTATGGAATGAAGGTGACCTGCGTATGGAGGCAAATATTTCTTTGCGAACCGGTTTTATTTTGCAAGGAGAAACAAATGATGCCCAGGCCCTCAATACCAATAATAGCTGGAAATGTATAAAGGATAGTAGCTATGCTCCCTTAAAAGTAAATATACCTGCCTATTATGTCACAGGCCCTGGTGAACAAATTGATATGAAAAGACATATCGGTGACTGGGCGGGGATAGGATACAATGACAGTGCGTGGGAAAACGCCCAGGTGATTTTTGCCGGTGTGCCTAAGAATATTATTGGTGCATTTGGGTCACCTAATGGCTGGATGCTCATTCCTTCAGACATTCCGCAAATGGAGTTAAAGAAAGAACGCCTTCTAAAGCTTCGTACATCCGAAGGAGCTATGGTACCTCCATCTTTTCCTGCTACTGAAACTGCTATTTCCATTCCGGCAAATACAACCGCCACCCTGGTATTGGATCAGACATTTCTAACAAATGCCTATCCAACTATGATTTTCAGTGGAGGTAAAGATGCAGTTATCTCAATAACTTATGCCGAAGCCTTATTCACAAAATATCCAACAAAGGGAAACAGGAACGATATTGATGGGAAAAAATTTATCGGAAGAAAGGATGTGATTATTTCTAATGGTACAAGGTCGCAAACGTTTACTTCGCTTTCGTTTAGGACTTACCGTTATATACAATTAAGCATTACCACAAAGTCTGGTGCCCTGGTGATTGATGATTTTTATGGAACATTTACCGGCTATCCCTTTCACTTTAATGCTAAAATTGAATCTGCGAATATTGAATTGAATAATATGCTAGAAATTGGCTGGCGTACTGCAAGACTCTGTGCGTTTGAAACCTATACAGATTGCCCTTACTACGAGCAGTTACAATATATAGGTGATGCAAAAATACAGGGACTCGTATCATTATATAACAGTGGTGATGACAGATTGTTACGGAATGCACTCAACCAAATGGATCACTCCCGACAGCCTGAAGGGATTACATTAAGCCGCCATCCATCTTCAACCCCACAATATATAAGCACCTTTTCATTGTGGTATATTGGCATGCTGCATGATTACATGATGTATGGTAAAGATGTAAACTTTATAAAAGATAAGCTCGCCGGTGAACGACAAGTCTTAAATTACTTTCAGA
>JBDUEG010000210.1:0-5141 GCA_040002575.1 Ginsengibacter sp. | reverse complement strand
TGAAGCATACCTGTTTTTTCAAAAAATAAAAAAGAACACGGAAAGCGTAGGTTCCATTTTTGATGCGCAACCTTCAGAAATAAAAGGCAATATTCATTGCCTCACTAATCCAGCTGAAATAGTTATAGGATATGTTGATGTTTCTGAAGAAAAGCAAAAACGGATTTTTATAAAAAATGACGAGGTGCCGGGTTGGGGCTACAACCAGTTTTGTGTAAGTGCCATTATTGATAATCAGCCAGATAGTATCCTTCGTTATGGAATTGGTTTATATCCCATTATTCCGACTCAATTTGGACCATTTGGAGGGATCTTAAAATTCAGTGCTACCCTGGATGAAAATTGTATTGATTGTACACTAAGAGGAACAAGTGAAAGACCACCCTTTTGGCCTTGAGTCGGAATCAATTATAGAAATGAAAAAGACATTATTTTATATCATTTTTTTATTCATCGCTTATAGCTGCAAAGAAAAATTCAATGCCAACATTATCTCTCCGTCTACCGGCTATTTGGTAGTAGAAGGTTTTATCAGCAGCGGCCAGGATCCTACAACTATCACGCTTACACGCTCGGTAAGGCTATACGATTCGGTAAATATTGTGCCGGAGCAAAATGCAATTGTAAATATTGAGAGTGAAACCAACCAGCTTTTTCCACTCAGCGAAACAGCAAGCGGTGTATATACTTCAGAAATTTTGATTTTGAATAGTAATGAAAAATATCGCTTGCAAATAAAAACACAGGACAGTAAAGAATATGTTTCGGATTTTGCAATAGTTAAAAAAACGCCGGACATAGATAGCATAAGCTGGACCAGGGAAAATGGTGGCGTGAAAATTTATGTAAATACCCACGATCCTCAAAACAATACCAAATATTATAGATGGGACTATGCAGAAACATGGGAATTTCATTCTACCTACTATAGTTCTTTAAAATATTTTTTTAATCAAAGTAATGTGCCGATAGGAGTTGGTTTTAAAAGTGCCGACCATGGCATTGATACAACAATTTATAAATGCTGGAATACCTTTAGTTCGACAAACATTAACCTGGGCTCCTCAGAAAAACTGGAGGCCGATGTTATTTATTTACCTCTTGTTTACATAGAGCCTGCATCCGTAAAGCTTAGTGTGCTTTATAGTTTTGATGTAAGACAGTATGCCCTGAGCCATGAAGCTTACCTCTTCTATCAAAAAATAAAAAAGAATACGGAAGGTATAGGTTCCATTTTTGATGCACAACCATCGGAACTGAAAGGCAATATTCATTGTGTAACTGATCCTGCTGAAATAGTTATAGGTTTTATTGACATATCAGAAGAGAAGGTGAAGCGCATTTTTATAAGTAACAATGAACTACCCGGATGGGGCTACAAAGCACGTTGCGCAGCCATCATTATTGACAACCAGCCTGACAGCATTATTAAATATGGGATTGGTGTAACGCCTACCATTCCATTTTCTTTTACCGGATTCGGAGCAGTTAAAGAATTTTATGCTTCGCCTGATGTAAACTGTGTTGATTGTACCCTGACGGGTTCCAACATAAGGCCTTCTTTCTGGCCGTGATTTTTAAAAATTAGAATTTAATTAAAATAACAAATGCCAAAGTTTAAAAAGTTTTTTGACCAGAAAAGAATTTACACAAGTTTATTATCTCTAAGCTGTCTATTTATTTTATCAACTGCTAATTGCCAGGATAATTTAAATGCTATCAAAACAACTTTTAATCAATACCATCAAAATATAATTAACGAAAAGATATTTGTTCATACTGATAAAAGTTTTTATGTAGCAGGTGAAATTGCATGGTTCAAATTGTATGTTGTAAATGCGGCTACTCTTACTCCGCTGGATTTAAGCAAAGTCGGTTATGTTGAAATTTTGGATTCTGCGAATAATCATTTGCTGCAGGCAAAAATTTCTCTTGGAAATGCAGAAGGCAATGGATCATTTTATTTGCCTTTAAGTATTAATTCAGGTAACTATAAATTAAGAGCCTATACTAATTGGATGAAAAATTTTTCTCCTGAATATTTTTTTGAAAAGAATATCACCATTATCAATGTTCAAAAAAGACTAAGCCTTTCGGCTGCAGAAAACGCAACCAGGCCTGATGTTCAGTTTTTTCCTGAAGGGGGAAATATGATTACTAATATTCCCATCAAAGTGGCTTTCAAAGGGACGGATCAATTTGGAAAGAGCATTGGATTTAAAGGCTTTCTTATTGATAATAATGATACCCTGCTGTCGTTCAAACCGCAACATGCGGGAATGGGTTATTTTTCATTTACTCCCCTGACCAATCATACCTATAAAGCCTTTATACAAACTGATTCAGGTGAAAGAATAGTAAAGGATTTACCCGCAGCCTATAGCGACGGCTATGTAATGGCTCTTTCTGATTCGGCAAATAAGATAGTTGTAGAAGTCCGGTCAGGCGCCTCATTTGGCAGTGAAATATATCTGTTTGCGCACACAAGAGAAACGATAAAAGTTGTCGCCACTGCTACTTTACAAAATGGAAGAGCATTGTTTATTTTCGATAAAGAAAAATTGGGCGATGGCATTTCTCACATAACTATTTTTAACAGCCAGAGACAGCCCATATGCGAGAGATTGTATTTTAAAAAGCCAGCTACGCAATTGGACTTGAAAATAAATACTAATCAGCCCGTATATGCAACAAGGAAAAAAATAGATATCAATATTGGTGTTGGCGATACTAAATTAAAAAATGATACAGCCAGCCTTTCAATGACCGTATACAGGCTCGATTCTCCTGAATATTCAAAGGCTGCCAATATCAACAGCTATCTCCTGTTTACTTCCGATCTGGTGGGTAGTGTAGAAGATCCCAACTTTTATTTCGGAAATGATGATACGGAAACAAGGACAGCCCTCGACAATGTAATGCTTACTAATGGATGGAGAAGGTTTAAATGGGAAGATGTTTTGAACAATAAAAAAACATATTTTCAATTCATACCTGAATTTGACGGACCCATGGTTGTCGGGAATTTAATAAATACAAAAACAGGTGGTCCGTCTCCCAACATAGAAAGTTTTATCGGAGTTCCTGGTTTCCAGACAGAATTTAATTCATCATTAAGTGATAAAGATGGCAAGGTAAAATTTGAACTAAAGCATTTGTATGGCCCATCAGAAATAATTTTGCAAACCAACACTGCAAAGGATAGCATATACCGCATCGATGTTGCAGATCCTTATAGCAATGCCTTTTCATCGACGCCCTTACCTGAATTTAATAAGGTTCCTGCAACAGAAAATTCACTTCGTGCTCAAAGTGTAAGTATGCAGGTACAAAATATTTATTCAGGAAAAAAGCTTAGGCAGCTTTCTTCACCGGGGTTTGATACCACCTCTTTTTATTTACACCCCGACGCGAAGTATTTATTAGATGATTACACTCGATTCACAACTATTGAAGAAGTATTAAGAGAATATGTTATTCTAACCGATGTACGGAAGCGTGAAGGTGATTTTCATTTCGAGCTGTATGATTATGCAAATATTACAAAGCTGAAAACCGATCCGCTCGTATTGCTTGATGGTGTGCCCGTATTTGATTTCAATAAGTTTATGAAGGTAGATCCGTTAAAGTTATACAAGGTGGAAGTTCTCAACCGCAAGTACTTTCTGGGCAGTTCAATTTTCACTGGCGTATTGAACTGGTCATCATATAAAGGTGATATGGCAGATTATGATCCAGGCCCGCATGCAACCATAATAGACTACGATGGCCTTCAGGCAGAGCGGGAGTTTTATGCTCCTTCATATGTTACCGAAGACCAGAAATTAAGCCACGTCCCTGATTTTAGAAATGTGCTACAATGGTCTCCAAACATTAAGATTGCTTCCGGCGCATCAACACAAATTAATTTTTATACTTCCGATGTTCCCGGCAAATATGTTGTGGAAGTTCAGGGTGTAGACAAAAACGGATTGAGTGGAAGCAAAACTTTTACTTTTGAAGTAGAGAGATAAAACAGTTGCGGGCTGCCTCGGGCCGGGTTTTAATTTTTCTCCCTTCCCAAATGATTTTCTTACATGGATTTGGGAATGCAGTTCCGGCAGGTAAATTCACTGTCTAAGAGAATTAACTAATTGGTGGAAAGAATGCTTTTATTCCAAAATCATTTTCCATATTTCTTCAACTGTTTCCTGCACATTAAAACTTTTCTTTGCCGCAGCCCGGCTAAAGTTCAATAATGCACTACAGTTCTCCACTGTTGAGTCAGGAAATACTGTTTCAATAATATTTGTGTTGATTAATAATTCAACATTATTTTTTTGTTTTACTTTAATAAACTGTGCCATCGATTTTTTTTTATACCTGCTAAAAATACTAAACCATTTGACGTAAGTGTACACTAATGAATTTGGGTTAAAGAATTAATTTTAATTTGGAAATTAATTTTTCACTTTTGCACCTGTTACATATCCTTTGAATCCTTCATAAAATCTTCTCAACAAACGAGTATAAGGATATTGCTTCATGAAAAGAATTGGAATCATTTTTATAGTAATTACGCTGACGTTTACTTCCTCATTACAATCGTTTGCTCAATTTGCCCCGAAATATAATTATAGTGATGATCCATATTTTGCCGGTGACTATACCTATGAGCTGGGTGGATCCATAGGAATGATGAATTGCTTTACTGACCTGGGTGGAAGAAAGGGCGGAGGCAAAAATTTCGCCAAAGACTTCAATTTTAGGAATACGCAATTTGCAGGAAGTATTTATTTCAGTGGCGCGTACAGGTATTTTATTTATGCAAGAATCGAAGGCACATTTGGCAGGGTAAAAGCAAGTGACGATGTTTTAAAAAAAATAAGTACTTCATCGCCTTACCGGTATCAGCGTAATCTTAGTTTCCGGAGTGCTATCAATGAGGTAATATTAGTAACCGAAATTCATCCTCTGTATTTTAAGAGATTTAAAAAAGGGGAGAAGCTTCCAAGATACTCTCCCTACCTGGTTGCAGGGATTGGTTATTTTAGTTTTAATCCAAAAGCGAAAATCAACAAAACATGGATAGAGCTTAAGCCCTTAAGCACAGAAGGGGAAGGGTTTTCAGAGTATCCTGAAAGGAAACCTTATAAATTGAA
>JBDUEG010000209.1:0-5150 GCA_040002575.1 Ginsengibacter sp. | reverse complement strand
TTTAAAAATCTTTTTAATGTCAACGCTACCAATTATGCCAACGAAAGAACCGGTAAAGATTTTGAATTTCAAAGTAATGGAGGCGCTAATATAAGGGCAACCGAGCTTGCACTAAAATCAAATACATTTTTTAATACCTCAATATCAGGTGAACACAATCTTGTAAGCCTGAAGACTAAATTTCACTGGTTTGGAAGTTTTAATATTTTAGACCAGTATATACCCGACCAAAGAAGAATTCAATACAACCAGGAGCCGGATAATGTGAATAATCCATACCTGCTCTTAATTGGCGCTTCTCAAACTTCTCAAAAATCAGGCAGCCGGTATTTTGGATTTTTAAATGATTACAACTACGAAGCAGGTGGCGATCTTTCTAAGTCTTTTAATCTTTTTAATCATAATCAAGCTATAAAGGGAGGCTATTTTTTCCAGGTTAAAGACCGCTTATTTGATTCAAGGCCTTTTTCTATTTACCTGCCCACAGATAACGCAACCTTACGGCAGTTACCTGCGGATCAGGTGTTTAGCCCTGAGAATTTTGGAAACGGTAGGGACAATAAATTTGGATTTAACGAACTTTCCGGATCACAGTTTCGCTATATAGCTAATACTATTTTGAATGCTGGCTTCCTGCAATTAGATAACCAATTTACTGATAAATTAAGAGCTACCTATGGCCTGCGTGTAGAGAACTATGACCAGGTAATTGGCAGCTTGCGCCAAAGCGATCCTCGCTTTTTACATACTGAGGTATTGGATTTTTTACCCGGCTTGAACCTTACTTATAAATTAAATAATAAAACCAACCTTAGATTATCAGGTTCTCAAACGGTTATCAGGCCTGAGTTTAGGGAATTAAGTTCTTTTTCTTTTTATGACTTTGACCTTGGTGCAACCGTAACTGGTAATAAAAATTTGGTAAGAACAAAAGTAACCAATGCTGACATTCGCTATGAAGTATATCCACGTGCCGGAGAATTATTTACTATAGGTGTTTTTTATAAATATTTTAAAAATCCTATTGAATTAAATTTTAATCAGTCGGGAGGTGGCAGTTCAAGCACATTTAATTATTTAAATGCTGATCATGCTAATAGCTATGGCGCTGAACTGGAGTTTAGGAAGAAACTTGACTTTTCCGATGCATTGAAAAATTTTACTTTTCAAACTAATCTCTCTTACATATATAACAGGGTAAAAAGTGAAGTAGAGCAAATTGACCGCCCCCTTCAGGGACAGAGTCCTTATGTAATTAATGCTTCTTTGCAATATGACGTTGAAAAACTCGGCATTAATACTACTTTATTATTTAATGAAATAGGCGACAGGATATTTTATGTAGGCAACGGTGTCGGAAGTGATAGGTTTCCTGCAGTTACAGAGCAGCACAGGCCTGTATTTGATTTCCAGATAGCAAAGAAGGTTATAAAAAACACAGGTGAAATAAAGCTGAATATATCAGACATATTGAACACAGATAACAATTATTATCTCGACGTAAATAACAACAGGAAATATGAAAAGGGTATTGATGCACTGGCTATAAAACGTAAATACGGATCTACTATCAGTGTCTCTTTTTCTTATAACCTATTATAATTTAAAATAAAATCTAAAAAAAATACAAAAAATCAAAGCATGAAAAAGTTATTTTATCTGGCAGCGTTTATAGGATTGGTTACTACGGGCTGTCGCAAAATTGAAGTAGATGGCGGCACGACGGTTGTAACACAACCCGGCGACAGCACAGCTGTAAATACAATTCTCGAAGGCCGTATAACGGCCAACCTCACATTAAAAGCGGCATATACTTACAAGCTTCGTGGGTTAGTATATGTAACAAATGGCGCCATTCTTACTATAGAGCCAGGTACTAAAATAGTTGGCGAATTAAATAAACAGGGCGGCCTTATCATTACACGTAGCTCAAAAATTATTGCAGATGGAACATCGGACAAGCCGATTGTTTTTACTTCTGAGTCTTCAACTCCTCAAAGAGGTGATTGGTCAGGATTAGTAATTTTAGGAAATGCCCCTACAAATTCTTCGTTTAACGGTATTCAGGGAGTGGGCGCAGTTGAGGGAGGTATTAATAACAGTGATAACCTAGGCTTATATGGAACACCTTCCACGCAAGGACAAAATCCTGCCGACAACAGCGGTATTCTCAGGTATGTAAGAATAGAATATGCTGGATATGCTTTTTTACCTGATAATGAAATTAATGGTTTAACATTAGCGGGAGTAGGATCGGGAACCGTTATTGATTATGTGCAGGTTTCTTATGCAAATGATGATTCTATTGAATGGTTCGGAGGCACAGTCAATTGCACTCACATTATTTCTTACAGAACATTAGACGATGATTTTGATACTGACAATGGATTTTCGGGCCGGGTTCAATTCGGAATTTCTTTACGGGATTCTTCAGTTGCAGATATATCAAAATCAGAAGCTTTTGAAAGTGACAATGATGCAAATGGCAGCCAGCTTTTGCCTCAAACAAAGGCTATTTTTAGCAACATTACCGCGATAGGGCCGAGAGAAAACTTAAATAATATCGGAAATAGTCTGTATAATTCCGGTGCTCAGATCAGAAGGAACTCGTCCGAATCAATTTTTAATTCAGTTATCATAGGTTGGCCCGTAGGGATATTGATCGATGCAAGTAAAGGATATCCTACTGATACTAATATTCCTGCAAGCTTATTTGTTCAAAGTTCAATTATAGCAGGCTCTGCTACTCCTGTTAAGTATGCTCCAAGCACCATCGCTCCTACTGGTTTTGATGTACTGGCGTGGTTCAATTTGCCTGCAAACAGTAATACGATTCTTACTACAAATGCCGAAGCAATGATTACTGCCGCGTTTAATTATGCAAACCCGGATTTTACACCAATGGCTGGTTCTCCAGCACTAACAGGTGCAGACTTTAGTAACCTAAATCTTAAAACAGGATTTACAGCAGTACCATATCGGGGTGCCGTAGGTGCAGGTGATACCTGGTGGAAAGGATGGACAAAATTCAATTAAAAATTATATAAAAAAAGCAGCTTTAAGCTGCTTTTTTTATATAATGCAAACCTTGACAAGATTCAATTACTTTAACCATTACATAATGTTATCATAATCTTTAAGTAATACCGGCATTCTAACTTACGACAGTGTTATTAAAACAATATTTAAGTTTTCCGTAAGCAAAACAGATTGTCTCATGCTGTACCACCTCCCAATCATGGGGGGTGGTTTTTTTATAACAACATTGGTTCTCTTTTAAATATCAGTTAATCATTTGTCATTGATTATTTTTGAAAACACTGAACCTGTTACCGGATGGATCTAAGATTATTATACAAAAACAACCACGTGTTTTTCTTAGGCTTTCTATTATTTGTGGCGGTTTCCATTTTTATTCTGCTTGGTTACACAAAGGAGGAAGGTTTTTACCTGTTGAATCTGTATCATTCAGGCATGCTTACTTACTTTTTTATCTATGCCACTTACCTCGGGGATGGATTTTTTTGCATAGCCATTGGTCTATTGCTTTTCCTGTTTAAAAGACGCTTTTTAAGTGTTGTCGTTTTAAGCAGTTATGCTATTTCAGGAATTGTAGCACAAGTTTTAAAATATTATGTGATTGAGCCAAGGCCGGCCATTCTTTTAAAAGAAAGTAGCTACCGGTATTTTATTGAAGATGTTACCCTTCATAATCTTCACGCCTTTCCCTCAGGGCATACTGCTTCAGCTTTTGCTCTCGCAGGCGTTCTGAGCTTTGCAGCGACAAATAAAAACTATTCTGTGCTGTTATTGCTTGCTGCAATATTCGTAGGCTATAGCCGCATTTATCTTGGGCAGCATTTTATGGACGATGTATTGGCTGGATCGATTATAGGAGTTACATCAGCAATCATCTGCCAGCTATTTTTTAAAAAATTTGCGGAAAGAAAATTTTTCTCCACGGCAAGTAATGCTTAAAGGCATTAGCTAAACTGATCTGCCGGCAGGTAGAGTAAACCCAAAAGTGCTGCCTACATCTGTTTTGCTCCTCACGTGAATGGTTTCGTTATGCGCTTCCATAATGTGTTTAGCTATTGATAAACCCAATCCGCTTCCGCCGACCTTCCTAGCACGTGCCAGGTCGGTTCTGTAAAACCTTTCAAATATGCGGGACAAATGTTCCTCTGCGATTCCATAGCCATCATCGCTTATCTCAACAAGCACTTTTTTACCATCAATCTTATAGGCACTGCCTTCTATTATTCCATTTTGCTTGCCATACTTTATGGCATTATCAATAAGATTTATCAATACTTGTCTTATCTTTTCTTTATCTGCAAAAACGGTGAGTGGAAGCTCGCAGCCTTTCTTTATAATGCACTTAATTTTTTTTTCATCAGCCTTAATTGACAGCGATTCGCATACTTCTTTAATAATATCCTGTACCACAAAATTCTGTGTATATAATAATTGTTCACCACTTTCCAGCTTTGTTATTTCATCCAGATCATCAACAAGGTTTACGAGCCTGTCAACATTTTTTGAAGCGTTGCCCAGGAACTTTTTATTTACTTCGTTGTTATCAATTGCACCGTTTAATAAAGTATCAACATAACCTTGTATTGCAAAAATCGGAGTCTTCAATTCGTGAGATAAATTCAGTAAGAATTCTTTTCTGTACACTTCGTTTTTTCTCAAAACTTCGATCTCTTCTCTATGCTGCACGGCCCAGCTTTCCACATCTTCGCTCACTTCTTCTATTGACTTTTGGGGTAAAATACTTTTGTAATAAAACTCTTCTCTTTTACTTGCCTTAGTTTGGTAAATCAGCTTATAAATTATTTTTATTTTACGATAAACAAAGCGTTCTATCATCAAATAAATAATGATGTATGAAACGATGCATAGAGAAATAAAGAGAGCCACCGCGGGTATCAAGCCTACCCCATAAAGATATACTGCAATCCCTGCCATCAAGCCAATGAGTATAGAAGTAATTATGGAAACCTGCTGAGGTGAAAAATTTTTTAAAGGAAACAAAATGTGGATTTAGAAATTGAGGTACAAATCGTACATAACAACAAATAGTTCAACTACAAAATTACAAAATTCGAGTCGCTGAAATCGTTTATAAAGTTTCTCAAATGTTG
>JBDUEG010000208.1:0-5187 GCA_040002575.1 Ginsengibacter sp. | reverse complement strand
GGGGATTTTCATTTTGAATCGTTGCGACAGAAAATTGTTCCTATAGTTTTAGTGAATCCTCCTGTATTGCCCAATGATTCCCGTTTCAACAGCCTCTCTGTAAAAGTTGCCGGCAATAGCATTCCCAGTGCGTTGGCTTCGCTTGAAAAAACATGGAGAAAATTTCTTCCTGAAATTCCTTATCAATATACTTTTCTCGATAATCGCTTTACCGAACTTTACGAATCAGAGCAAAGGCAGGGAACCATTTTCACCGTGTTTGCATGCATCGCGATATTCATTGCCTGTCTTGGTTTATTTGGCTTATCAGCTTTCTCCATTACACAACGTGTAAAAGAAATAGGCGTGAGAAAAGTATTGGGTGCTAATGTTAGCAATATTGTTACATTATTATCGAAAGATTTTTTAAAGCTTGTATTGATTGCAGCAATTATTGCCTTCCCGGTTGCATGGTATGCGATGACGCACTGGCTTGAAGATTTTGCTTATCGCGTAAATATTCATTGGTGGGTATTTGTGTTATCTGCAATACTTGCCTCGATTGTTGCATTGGCAACCGTTAGTTTCCAGGCGATAAAGGCGGCGGTTGCAAACCCGGTGAAAAGTTTAAGGGCGGAGTGAGATTTTACAAGTAGTGAGGAGACTTAAATATTGGACTGTTAAACAACACGACAATGAAATTGATACAATTATTAACCCTTAGTTTACTTTTTTTTATTTGCGAAAATTCTATTGCACAGAATCAACAAATTGTAAAAGCAGCTTCCGAAAAGTGGACTGTCTTTAACAGGGATGTAAATTATAGTGATGGCGTAATTCATTTAAATGCCCAGGAGAATGATGGCGTACTCTGGATAAATGATGAGAATTTTAAAGATGGAATTATAGAATTAGATATTAAAGGGAAAGATTTACAGGGGCAAAGCTTTGTGGGGATTGCTTTTCATGGAATGGATAACAAAACATTTGACGGTGTTTATTTTCGTCCTTTCAATTTCAAAAACGCTGATAGGAATTCCCATTCCGTGCAATACATTTCCATGCCTGATAATGACTGGTCTTTTTTAAGAAATAAATATCCCGGGAAATATGAAAATATAATAGACCCGGTACCCAATCCGGATGACTGGTTTCATGCTAAAATTGTGGTAAGTTATCCTGCAATAAAAGTCTACGTAAATAATTCTGATAAACCAACATTGGAGGTAGAACAAATCAGTAAAAGGAAAGATGGTAAAGTGGGCATTTGGGTAGGTAATGCTTCTGAAGGATGGTTTAAGAATTTTAGTATCAGGAGTAAGTAGTAAGTATGTAGATGCCCATACTACTTCTCTTAATACCGTTGTCTTTTTTTTGCTATTTTTTTCTTTTCATAATGTTAGTTGTTCGGGGTATAAGGACCGCCTGTCTCACCCCATCCCCATTTTGGCATTGGCTCATTTTGTTCCATCGGATTTTCTGTTAGTGCTGAATTAATAACTGCTATTCGTGTTCCCCATTCAATATAGCCTGCAAATGCAGAGCGAAATTCAGGATCACTTTTAAGACCTACTTCGTCAGCAGTCTGCATTAATAAATGCACCCATCGTTGTCGTTTTTCTTCTGTCAGCCTTTTTCCAATATGCCTGCTTATCATTTTTGAATGGCTTCCACCATCTTCAGTTGAGTATAATTTTTCTCCGCCAAAAACTTCTGCTACAAAGTGAGCAACGTGTTGAATATGTTCTGGCGACATATTTTCAAATACTTCTTTTAATAAATCGTCTTTTAAAACTTTGTCGTAAAACTTTGTAAACAAAGTTTCAAATGTTTGCATATCGCCTGCCCATTCGAAAAGTGTAGGTGTATTTTTCATTTATATCTATATTTTCATTCAATGTTTCTTTTATGAGAGGAATGAGTTCGGGACAATAAGTAGTATCACCGGCAAAGATAACTTAGTCGTAGCCAGTCCGCTCTTTAGGAATACAAATCTCCATCCTTTCGTAAATAAATATCAGTGCATGAAAACTGAATAGTAAGGTTTAATTTGAGTTTAAATTGAAATATGAATCGCAGGCACTTTATAAAAACAACAGGCGTTTCGCTGGCAACAGTTTTGGTAAGTGATTCTTTATTTGCTTTAAAAAAAGAAAGAAAGCACCTTATTAATTTCCCTGATAATGTCTCTGCGGTAATAGATAATCAATTTACAAAACTAACGGGCACCGGTAAAGAAAAATGGACCTACAACAATGTTGTTGTAACCCTTCAAAATACCGGCAGTACTATCTCTGTAAACATAGAAGCACCCGGCGTAAAACTTAGTTCAGTAACGCTTGATTGGAATACGCCTGTAAAAAATTCTTCAAAAATCTTAAATGATCAATGGGAAAGAACCTATGGCGATGCATCATGGCATAGCATTTCGGCTGCGGAAATTTTACCCTGGTACTTCATGGAAAATGATGGAAAAACAAGCAGTGGCTTTGGTGTAAAAACAGGGGCTGCATCATTTTGCTTTTGGCAAATAAGCAATGGAAAACTAATGCTTACACTTGATACAAATTCCGGCGGCAACGGTGTGCAGCTAGGCACAAGAAAATTAAAAGCCGCTGAAATAATAACATTTAAAAGTGATGAGGATGCTTCACCATTTGAGGCTGGAAGAAAGTTTGCCGCGCTAATGTGTGACAAAGCAAGGATGCCTAAGCAACCTGTTTATGGCATTAATGACTGGTATTTTACTTATGGTAATAATTCTGAAAAATTAATTTTAGAACATACAGCAATGATGTCGCCTATGGCGGACGGTTTGGAGAACCGGCCGTTTTCTGTAATTGATGCAGGTTGGTTTCAGCCTCCTCCATCTATGCCTAATGAATGTTGCTGGGGAGATGATATGCGTACGCCCGATGAAAATTTCGGAGACATGGGAATGCTCGCAGACAAAATAAAGAAGGCAGGAATGAGGCCCGGCATCTGGACACGTCCACTATGCGGAAGTTATAAAGATTCTAAAAATTTAATGCTACCGCTTATAAAAGGAAGGGAAGAAAATAAACCTGTACTTGACCCAACGATACCGGAAAATTTAGAAAGAGTGAAAAATTATTTCACACTGTACAATCAATGGAATTATGACCTTGTAAAATTTGATTTTACATCCTATGATATTTTTGGAAGATGGGGATTTGATATGATCAAAGAAGGCGTTATCACTGAGACGGGCTGGAGTATGAATGATAATTCTAAAACCAATGCAGAAATTATTTTGAATTTATATAAAACGATTCGCGAGGCCGCCGGCGAAACTTATATAATCAGTTGCAATACGTTTAGTCACTTATGTGCAGGGCTGTTTGAATTAAACCGAATTGGGGATGATACTTCAGGAAATGAATGGGAAAGAACCCGCAAGATGGGAGTAAATACATTAGCATTTCGCGGCATTCAACATGGTAACTTTTACGCAGCAGATTCAGACTGCGTAGGTCTTACACCTAAAGTGCCCTGGAGTAAAAATAAACAATGGATGGAACTTGTGGCAAAGAGTGGTACACCTCTTTTCATTTCAGCGCAGCCGGAAGCAACAGGAAAAGAACAAAAGGAAACTATTAAAAATTGTTTCAAAATCGCATCAACAGATATTCCTGTTGCTGAACCTTTAGACTGGATGGAAAATAAAACTCCTTCGAAATGGAAATTAAACGGAGTGGTTGAAACTTTTGACTGGAGTTAATATTGTATTATCATCTTAGCGGTTTCCAGTGTGTCGAATTACACAATTGATTTATTGAATCTTTCTGTAAAAGATTTGTTTATTAGAAAGCTACTGTTAGCTCACAACCGTTTCCCGGAGAAGATATAATACTAACCTCACCATCAAATAATGAAGCCCTCGTTCTAATGTTGATTAGTCCAATACCTTCTGTTTTATCTGCAATATTAAATCCAATTCCATCATCTTTTACACTAAGAAAAATTCTTTCATTTTCCTGTATCAACTTTATATGAATTGTGCTGGGCCTTGCGTATTTAATAATACTACCGAGCTGTTCTTGTATAATCCTGTAGATAGATAACTTAAGTTTTTCAGGTATGGCGTTTTCATCAATATTTTTTATTTCCTTTTCAATTATTATTTCATTGCTGTTAGATATTGTTTTCAATAAGTGGCCAAGAGAATCTGCAAGCCCATGGCATTTCAGGAATGGGGAGATCAATGAGTGAGATAGATTACGTATCTCACCAATGGCGTTGTCAATAAGTTTATCAACTTCATTGAGGGCCATCGTTTTCTTTTCTATATCCCCTCTTTTTGCTATACGAAGATAAAGTCGTGACGTAGCCAGCAACTGGTTCACATTGTCGTGTAATTCAAGGCCTATTTGGTGCCGTTCATTTTCCTGCACAGTTATTACTGCATCTGTGATTTCCTGTTGCGCCTTTAGTTTTTCCTTTTCTAAATTAGCCTCAGATTTTTGCAACACTTCTTCTACCTTCTTGCGTTCTGTAATATCCCTCGCTATAACCATGACCCGGTTTTCCATAAACTTTTTCGCATTGGCCTCAACATAAATAGCAGCACCATTCTTATGAACCATTTTCCTTTCATTGAAAATATTTTCACCATTAGACAGGAGATCGAAACGCAGGGGATTTAATTGTAAAATTTCCGCATCAAGCAGTGTCTTTACATTTAATAAAAGCAACTCCTGTTTAGTATAGCCAAACATGGTACAGATACTGGAATTTACATCTATGAAATTGCCGTGAAAATCTGTTACCATGATGGCATCCGTGGCTTGTTCAAACAAAGCATGATAACTGTCATTGCAATTGTTGACTTCCTGCTGATGGTTGGCTAATACTGGTTTTTCTGAGGAATTTTTTGTGTTTCTATCTGGAGAAAATCTTTGCATATTGCGCATTAACCGATTATTTTATTTGGGGACGCAAAGTTCACTACTTACAAACTAAAAAAACTTGATTAACCAAATAAATACCTTTGATTTTCAAATAAAAGAAGACCTGTAATGGCCCGGAGATACTTTTTCAAGTCGTGTAAAGAAGGAAGTAAAATAATTCGGATCGTTGAACCCCACCTGGTTAGAAATTTCTTTTATTGAAAGGCCTGTAGAATGAAGCAAGTATTTGGTTTCCAGCAAGAGCCTGTTTTGAATAGACTCTTTTGCAGTAATACCG
>JBDUEG010000207.1:0-5194 GCA_040002575.1 Ginsengibacter sp. | reverse complement strand
CCTGTTCCTTTTCCACCCGATAAAGTTGATCCTGCAGCATCAAGAGATCCATTTTTCTTAATCTTATAAATAAGAATACTATTTCCTTCTAACGCGTTACTTTCTGTGTATAGAAAATGCCCGTTATTCCGATCATTCAAAACAGAGCTATTCAACTCTGAAGGGGAAACCCCGGAGTTTTCTTTAATTGAAAGCTCATCAGGATTCGCACCATTTTCTGACATCATTTCTTCGATTACAATTTTTGGTTGATCCTGTTGTGTAATACTTTTGTCCCCATTTTTACTACACGCACTAATGGTTAAAATAATCGCCAATAGCATCGATGTTTTTAAGAGATTCATCTTTTTCATTTTTTTTAGTTTAAGGTTTAAAATTTAATTTATGGTAGTTGACTTTGACAGGCGCTTCTTTTGTTGATTGAATTGCATACCTCTTCCATCACCCTTTATGGATTTTTTTTTGCTAATAAATTGACTCTGGTATTATTTTAACCGGCTGGTGATACCTAGCTGAACACCCGCGCTGGTAACAGGCAAACTGCCAACCCCCATGCCTTGCAATGGGATCTTTAAAAACGGCTCGACTCTTATACCTACGTTCCTGGAAATGCCATACTCATATCCAATACTAATATTTGCAACTGCCGGTATTGCATAATTGTTCCTTTTGTAAACTCCTGAAAACTTTTCGTGAATTCCATTGAGAGTAACATTATAACTATTTTTTTCAACGGTCATTATATATGAAGACACTCCTCCCGAAATAAAGAATTCACCATCATGTTTCATAATCAAATCGTATTTAACTTTTATTGGAATCTCAACAAAAGAACTTTTACTACTGAGATTATTGATCACCATACCAACGGGCATTGTTGAACGGACCTTATTCATGCTAAAGTTTTTGCCCTCACTGTTATAAATTTTCTTATTCCAAATAAGTCCCGATTCAAATGAAATTCTTTTGTTAGCTCTGATTCCTACAAGAATTCCCGCATCGAAACCACCCTTACTAAACGATCTGGATTCGACTTTACTAAAGTCTGGGCCTGCAACAAAACCCATATAAAAGCCTTTTCGTTTTTGTGAGATGCCAGGTGTCTTTTCTTTCTGTTTCTCAATAACCTGGCTCGCATCTGCCTCGCCCAAAATATTTCTTAAACTTAATTTTGTCATATTAGGCAAGATTGTATTCAATACAGATATTTCAGGGACAGTGCTAACTTCATCAAGTTGTTTTCCAGTGTTTTCTCTTACAAGGGACGGCAGAAACATATCAGCCCTATTATCTTTTTCATTTAACTTTTTGCCTTCAGCAGTTTCTTCAACTTGATTGCCGCTGTTTTGGTTGGTTTTAAAAAAAATATTTCCGGTCTTACGTGAAGCATTAGCCGAATTATTTTTCGAGGCATGTGCAACACTGATAAGCGAACCAGCGACCCTATCTTTTTTTGCGTCTACAACATCTTGCTTTGAAGCATCTTCCTCAGTATTAGTTATTACATCCGGACTAAAGCTTTTAATTTCATTATCTTTTGCCAAATTAGCTTTGTTGGTGCCGGCATGTTTTGAAGTCTGAGAACTGTAAAAAATAAACCAGGCGGTAAATACTAAAAACAACAATGAGGCAAGAGCAATGACTTTTTTGGCAACGCTGCTTACCGGAGGCGGAATCACTTTTGTATCATCGGCATTATCAGAAATTCTTCTTGCTATACTTTCCCAATCACCTTTTCCTGCCTGCAAGGGATATTTCTCTGCTGCTCTTTGAAACAAATCGTCCATATCGTTTTCTAAATGCTGCATTCAGTGAGTTCTTCCTTTTGGTTTAAATATTTTTGCATTAGTGCCCTTGCTCTCAGCAGACTGGACTTCGATGTGCCAATGGGTATTTTTAAAATCTCGGCGATTTCAATATGCGTATAGCCATCTATCACATGCATGTTGAAAACAATTCTGTATGACGGCGGCAGTTTCTTTACCAGTTTAATAAGGTCCTTGTAAATTGTCATTTGATCTGCCGATGTATTTTTATCTGTTACGTCCCAAACATATTCTGGAATACCGCCGATTTCAGGTAACAACATTTTCTTGCGTAGCAAATCAATTGAAGTATTAACCATAATCCTCTTAATCCAGCCCGTCAATAGCTTTTCAATGTCCCCCTCATTTTCACACCTGAATTTATCAATACTTAAAAAAAACTTTACAAAGCCATCGTTGGTTACTTCTATGGCTTCTTCATAATTATATATATACCGGAAAACTGTTTTTAAAGCAAAGGCACGGTAATTCTCATAAAGTATCTTTTGATATTTATGCTGCTTTTCTCTGCAACCATTTATTATTGTAAGTGTTCTCTCCAAAACGAAATCCAGGGTTTATAAATCTTATTTCAGAAACAAGTTGATAAATTTAATCTTATTTACACTTTCGCCATTAGCAGATGTTTAATTGGTAATCTTTGTACTGAATACGTGTTTATTTGAAAAGGGTTGCAATGTGCACATACTATTTTCTGGCACTGGCGTCTTATTAATATTTTTTGGCGATTTACCTGAATGCCGGAAAGCGGAAAATATTATGGTATCATAAGAAATATTTAAGTAGATTCGAATACTTCTGTCTCAAGATACTCCTCCAATTTTTTCGGCATTTTATTATTAATCAATTAAAACTTTTTTCACATGAGAAAGATTGTTGTTAGCATTTTAACCATGCTTTTTGCGCTGCTATTTACTTTGCAAGGCATTTCACAGAAGAAACAGATGACCTGGACTACGACATCCGAAGTAGCTTCCGGGTTGGCCCACCAGGGAGCAGACCACATGATGAATGCAGAATTTGAACAGGCTTATGCTGATTTCAATGCTGCATTAAAATTAGATCCGAATTTTACAGTCGCTCTTGTATTCATGAGCAATCTTGCCAGGGGAGATGTGAGGAAATCTTATGCCGAACGGGCGCTTAAAAGCGCCTCTGATAAAACGGAGGGAGAAAAATTATTTGCATCGCTCGCTGATGACAAAAACAAGCAGGAAGAAAGAAGAGTTATTTGGGCTAAGCTGCACTCTATGTTTCCGGAAGGAGCTATGCTTGCCGATTTTTATGTGCAAACACGCGCCACACCTGAAGAGCGCTTTACGGCTGCAGAAGATTTCATAAAGAAATTTCCGGATAATGCTGCAATGTATAATACTATAGCCTATTACTATATGCTGGATAAAAAAGATAATAGTATGGCAAAAACTAATCTTGATAAATATGTAGCATTGTATCCTGAAGGAACAAACCCATATGATTCAATGGGTGAATATTATTTAACCATTGGCGACAAAGAAAACGCAAAGAAATATTACACCATGGCCTTGGAAAAGTTTCCTTTTAATAATAGTTCTTTAAACGCATTGCAAAAAATGGCAGATGTTATGAAGACTGCGGATACTAAATAATAGCAGGAATTAGTAAACCGGGACATAGAACTCAGCCGCTTGTCCTGGCTTATCTTTATTGTAACTTTATAAAGCTATAATGATTCAGTTAAAATCAGGATTTATTATTGCTTGCTTCTTAAGAAGCAGCGTGGTATATTCAAAAGCGCTAATACACAATGAAGCGGAGATTTACAGTTGTAATGCTGGTTATAATTATCATTGCGTTATCAATCTTTATTGAATATGAAGCTGGAAGAAAAAAAATAAATAAGCAACCAGGTCCTACAACTACCAGTATCAATAAAGAAATTGGAATCGATTCCAGTCAAATTCCTCCAACACCCGAAGGCGAACTAATAAAGTACGGTCGCTCGCTGATCACCAATACTTCGTTTTATTTCGGTCCCAGTGGTATCATCCAAAAAATTGGTAATGGAATGAATTGCCAGAATTGCCATCTGGAAGCAGGCACAAAGCCTTATGGAAATAATTTTTATTTAGTTGCAACTGGATATCCCCGGTATAAAGATCGTAGCGGCGCTATGGAAACCGTTCAGAGGAAAGTGGAAGACTGCTTTGAGCGCAGCATGAACGGTGAAAGCATTGATAGCAACGGAAGAGAAATGAAAGCTTTTATCGCTTACCTGAATTGGGTGGGGAGCAATGTTACGTATGATAAAAAACCAGCAGGTACCGGCCTGCAAGAACTACTTTTTATGGATAGGGCGGCCGACACCTCAAAGGGACGAATTGTATTCATAAATAAATGCCAGGTTTGCCATGGTAAAAATGGAGAAGGGCAAATGCTTGCCGATAGTTCCGGCAAAATTTATCCTCCATTATGGGGAGCTAATAGTTATAATATCGGTGCAAGTATTTACAGGATTTCTAAAATGGCAAGCTTCGTAAAAGATAATATGCCATTTGGTGCATCTCATAATGCTCCACAACTAATCAACGAAGAAGCGTGGGATGTTGCAGCTTTTGTCAATACACAATATCATCCTCGCAAAAATATCTCGGGAGATTGGCCTGTATTAAATAAAAAACCTTATGACTATCCCTTTGGGCCATATGCTGAAAAACAGTTTTCCGAAAAAGACCACAAGTACGGCCCCTTTGCTTCAATAAAAGATTATTACTCAGGTAAAGGCAAAAAATAATGAGTTTAAAGCAATCTATGCCCGGAAGTTAAAACTTAATGCACGGTTACGCGATTCTCTCATCCCATGCAGAGTCTACTACAAGAACGTGAGCCCTTGAAACTTTGTGGCGATGAGGGAACCACTGTATACCTAACAAAATTGATGATTGAACCACCTTAAATGTCTTTGCCGCACACTACCTATATAATTAGTGTACCAACCTTACACGTTTTTTGCGAAGAGTTTTAAGGGGAAGGATTGTGATTGAAATAAGGACTGCAATAAAACTTTGTGGCAAATATCGGAAGGCTTCTAACTGATGTTGGTGAGGTAAGATTACAAAATCTCCGCACAACACCAGGTATCTACGCTCATTTTTGTTGTTCCGGACTTTCTTTAATTTTGAAAAGAGCAAGACTAACGGTGGCTAAAATAACCGCCTTTTCCCTGTTTCTTCGTCCAGTTGGTGAAGAAATATTAACTGTGCGAAATATAATTTTGCATCTATTCCATTCCCATTTTTGATAGCAAATTCTTGAACCCGTCTTCATGCCGTAGAGGATCAAATAACTTATTTACTTTTATGCTGATTAATGCATAGTCATTCAAGCGG
>JBDUEG010000206.1:0-5217 GCA_040002575.1 Ginsengibacter sp. | reverse complement strand
GAATGCCAGCCTTTAAACTCAGGATAGTCCCAGCTTTCGCCGGTAACTGTATTATTGTATGCTTTCTCCCAAACTCCAAATTGTTGTCCCTTTAAACGATTCTTCCAAACATGATATGGCCCTCTTCCCATCCACCTCATGCCATTAATTTTTTCTTCAGGATAATTAAACGTGATGCCCATAAAATCCGCCGAATCTTTTGCGAGGTAATTATATTCCAATTTTGGAAGCCTGCCTTTATGAAATGTCCATTTTACTTTAAGGCTGTCACCTTTGTAAGATGGCTCAACTACATATTCATCGCCTTGTTCGTAGCTTTTAAATTCCTGCAGTGATTGAATACTTCCAGCCAATGCCGGGCCATCACCCAATGAAATATCTTTTTTTCCATTAAAAACTTTCTCAAGATACCCGGTTGTTTTATCAAAGTAATAAGTAAGGCCATCCCATGTTAATGCTAATGATTGGGCATCCTGTTTTATATCTTCTTTAGAATTTATAAGTTGTGAGGAAGTTGAAATTTCAAAATCTTCCGGTACATGCATTGCCCAGCTCCATGTACAAATGGTATCACCCTTTGCTGAAAAAGCTGTAAGATAAAAAGCATCCGCTTTAATATTGGGAGAGAACGGAATTGTCAACATTCCTTTTTCACCGGGAGATAATGTTGAGAATTTCGCAATTCCTTTTTGTACAACTTTTGACTCAATAGTTTTTTCAGTTGCGCCCGAAAATGCTACCAGCTTCCATTCAAACTTTACGGCACTAAGATTTGTATAGAGATAACGATTTTCAACTTCAATCTTACCGTTAAAGGTTTTCTCAATATCTCTTGTTTCAATATAGACAGGGCTCCACAATTCCCTGATGGTATAATAGCTTCCTTCCTTTTCCCTGTGCGGACCTACAATACCGTCGGGCGCTGAGTTGCCGGCGACGTCAATACTGTCATGCCGGTCACCACGCACCACACCTTCATCATGAAGCGACCATAGAAATCCTCCGGCAGCATGCGGATGCTGCATCATTAGATTCCAGAAATCTTCTAATGCCGCACCGTGCCCGCCATCGAATAATCCATGCATGAACTCTGTCGGAAAAAAAACTTCCTTTGCATTTGCCACTTCGTTCTGCACATACTTGTAGTTGGGATAGTGCTTGGTGTTAGTGCCATTAAATCTTTCCCATGGATGTATTACATGGCGCTTCTGCGGATCGTATAAATCATAATCTTTATCAACTCCACGGTTCCATCCACCTTCATTTCCATTGTCCCAGATCACAATCGATGGATGGTTTACATCACGAATAACTAACTCCTTTACGAGCTTCCTTGCAATAGCAGTATCGTAAGCTTTTTGCCAGCCTGTAAGTTCATCAAGTACAAACAAGCCGAGGCTGTCGCATAAGTCTAAAAATTCTTTGTCAGGCGGGTAGTGGCTCATACGAACTGCATTCATGTTCATGCCTTTCATTGCAGCAATATCCATCAGGTGAACGCTCCGGCTCAACGTGCGACCGGTTTCAGGCCATTCGCTGTGGCGGCACACACCTTTGAAAATTACTTTTTTTCCATTTACATAAAAGCCATCCTGCTCACGCAATTCGGCAGTGCGAAAACCAAAACGTTGCCTGATGCTATGAATAATTTTCGATCCTTCCTTAATTGAAATAATGACCTCATAGAGATTTGGCTGCTCCGGATTCCACAGCTTAACATTTATAAAATGATGATGCAATACGCTATCGCCGACGGTTAGCCGAAAAGGTTTTTCAAGCTGTTTGCCTTTTAAATCAACTACCCGGGCTTCTATAGTTTGTTTCGATGATGCGTTAGTAAATACCTGCACATTAAAATCGCCGGTTGCTTTTGCATCAATGGCAATTCTTTCAATAAATGTTGAAGGAACAATTTCCAGGTACACCGGCCGGAATATGCCGCCAAACATCCAGAAATCTGCCTGGCGTTCGGCACGGTTAATAGAAGTGTCTGTTGAATGTTTACTCACGGTTACCTCAAGTAAATTCGATTTACCGAACTGTACCAACTTTGTTATATCATATTTAAATTGATAGAAGCCTCCCTGGTGAACAGGCCCGGCTGACTGGCCATTTATCTTCACTTCAGTTTCGGCCATTGCCGCATCAAAAACAAGAAATATCTTTTTGTCTTTTTGCAGCGGAGCCACCACGAAGCTATGTTTGTACAATCCTTTTTCATCCGGGTTTATAGCATCCCGGTAATAATTGAAAGTGCCAAAACCCTGCATCTCCCAGCACGAGGGAACCGGAATGGTTGACCACTTTCCACTATGGCGACCGGTAGTACAAAAGAAATCCCATTTTACAGTATGATCTTTATCTGTGCCTGATAAATATTGAATAATAGTTTGCTGTGCTATCGTATTAAATGACATAGACACAAACATGCACAACAAAAAAGCTTTCATTGGTTTCATTAAATTATTATTGAACGGGATAAATTCTTGCAGCCCATCCTCCACCTGCAGATAAATGGACATTTATTTTTTCGCCGGGAGTAATTTTTATTATTTCTCTTTTATAATCAGTAGGATTTCGATTTGCATTCACGCCATCTTTAAATATTTCAGCTTCATAATTTCCTTTTCCCAGGAAAGAAAAATCTATCGTCATATCTCTTTCATTCCAGTTGGTCATGGCACCTGCATACCATACCTTATCCTTTCTCCTCGCAACAGCAACGTACTCTCCTACGCTTCCGGCAAGAGCAACTGTTTCATCAAAAACTGTTGGAATTTTTGCAATAAAATCAGTGCTCTCCTTTTCGTGCATATACGCCGTCGGATTATCTGCGAGCATTTGCAAAGGCGCTACAAACACCACATACATTGCTAACTGATGGCTGCGAGTACCCTGGCTCATAGGTAAAGAGTTATTTGGCCTAAAACCTGCTTTGGTAGCATTGCGCATAGCGCCCGGCGTGTAATCCATTTGCCCTGCAACCATTCTTATAAAAGGTATTGACACATCGTACCGCGGCACATCATCATTCGGAGTCCACTTCACATTTTCCATTCCTTTTACGCCTTCGAAATTGATGACGTTGGGCCATGTTCTTTGCAAGCCCGTAGGTTTATACATTCCGTGATAGTCAATAATCATTTTATAGTCTGCGGCTTTTTTTGCAATAGCATATAATGAGCTCACAGCCTTCTGATCATCCCGGTCGATAAAATCAACCTTAAAACCTTTTACACCCATGCCTGCATATTTGGTGAACACTGAGTCCATCTTTGAAAGAACAGCATACCATCCTGCCCATAGTATGATATCAACATTTTTTTGTTTGCCATAATCTATTATTTCTTTCAAATTAATTTTAGGTGATACGTCCATGAGATCGAGGTCGTTGCTCCATCCTTCATCAAGAATTATGTATTCCAGTTTATTGGCTGAGGCGAAATCAATATAATATTTATAGGTTTCGGTATTCACACCGGCTTTGAAATCTACATGAGTAATGTTCCAGTCATTCCACCAGTCCCATGCTACTTTACCTGGCTTAATCCACGACGGGTCGGCTATGCGATTTGGCGAAGCTAATTTTTGAACCATATCATTATTGAGCAGTGAGGTGTCCTGGTCGCTGATGATCAATACACGCCAGGGGAAACTTCTTGTGCCATTCACTTTAGCAATATAGTCTGCCCTTTTTGTAGCCATAGTGTTTAGCATTTTATAGCCGCCTTGCGCTTCTTCCAGCGGGTAAGGAGCATATACACCCTTAAAGCTATTTACCTGCGCATCGTTTACTTTCAAAAACATGCCGGGATAATCTTCAAGATCCGCCTCAGTTAAGATTGCTTTTTTCTGGTCGCCCACATCAATTAATACCGGTAAAAAGCCGAGCGTATCTTTATTAAATTGAGATATATTTTTTTCAGTGTACAGCGCTTCGAATGATTGAACGTATTGCTCCTTGCCGCGAAAATCTCTTACGAAAGGAACGAAGCATTTATAGTCCTTATCAAAGTTAAAATTGGCTTCTTCATTTACTATAACAATTTCTCCTTTCTTTTTTGTAAAAAACCGGTAAGCTGCACCGTCATTATATGCGCGGAAGATGATGCCATAGTCATTCTTACAATTTAAAGTAAGCTGGTTGTACACATCAGGAATAATATTTTTTATATAATTGATTGCCCTGATAGTGCTGTTAATTTTTTCATTTTTTGCAGAAGAGATAGTTGCCTTATTACCCAATACTTCACCGGATTGCAATTGCATAGATAATGACGAAGGCGCAATAACTACTATTGTATTACTGCTAACAGACCATTGTAATTTTTCACCCACATCAATTTTAATAATTGTTTTACCATCGGGCGAAGCCAATTGGTAGCTTTTATTTTGTTGGGCAAACGCTGACGTTGCAAGTAACAGCGCTATCGTGAAAAAATTCGGGCGTAAAAATTTCATTGTTTATTTTAATTTTATGAATTGAGAATACAAGTTCTGTTTCCCTTCACTGAGTTTGGAAAGGGAGTGTTTAAAGCGTAATTTAAAAAGGAAACTTTAGATCATAGCTTTAAACTATTCTCCGGCATTTTTTTGATACTACATTGCATATTATATTAAAAGTGAAAATGGATACAATAAACGTTGGCTTGATTGGCTTCGGTGTCGGTGGCCAGACATTTCATGCACCTGTGCTAACTTCAGTGAAAGGGCTGGAGCTGGTGAAAATAAGAGCTGCTAAACCAGAACAAATTGCTGCTGCGACCACCAAATATCCCGACGCTGAAATAGTAGATACATCTGACGGGATCCTTGAAGATAAAAATATCGATCTCGTAGTAATAACCACCCCGAACACTTCACACTATCCGCTGGCAAAACAGGCATTGCTTGCAGGAAAACATGTAGTGGTTGATAAGCCTTTTACAATAGATACCAAAGAAGCAGACGAACTTATCGCTTTAGCGGCCAGTTCTAACAGGGTACTATCTGTGTACCATAGCCGCCGTTTCGATAGTGATTTCTTTACGCTTCAAAAGATCATTAAAGATGGTTTGCTTGGCGATATTGTTGAATTTGAAAACCGCTACGACCGTTTTAGAAATTACCTCAAGCCAAATGCGTGGAGGGAAGATGATGGCCCCGGCACAGGCATTCTATATGATCTGGGCTCACATCTTATCGACCAGGTACAAACCTTATTTGGGCTGCCCTTAT
>JBDUEG010000205.1:0-5238 GCA_040002575.1 Ginsengibacter sp. | reverse complement strand
GGACTTTTCGGTCTTGAAGGTTATTCGGAAAAACTAAACATGCAAACGCAATACATGCAAAACCGTTTGCTTTATCAAACGGTGAAAATTTATTTTGATTAACTTCCGCTTTTTAAAACCAATTTTATTTATGAAAAAGAGCATTTTATTTTTTATACTTCTATTCGTTACTTCTGCGATTGGGTTTGCCCAGCTTCGCATGCCGGCTCCCTCTTCTACACAAACTATTAAGCAGGATTTCGGCCTGTCTTCAATTGAATTAACTTATTCCCGCCCCGGTGTGAAAGGAAGAAAGATTTTCGGCGACCTGGTGCCTTATGGAAAAATGTGGCGCACAGGTGCCAATGGTGCTACACGTATAAAATTTGGGGAAGATGTAACTATGGGAGGCCAGGCAGTAAAAGCCGGTGAGTATGCATTATACACGATTCCAAATGAGAATGAATGGGAAATCATCTTAAATAAAGGAGTGAACAATGGTGGCTTAAACGGCTATAAGGCCGATGAAGATGTCATTCGTTTCAAAATAAAATCTGAGTCATTACCAACTAACATTGAGTCTTTTACCATGGGATTTGACGATATAAAAGCATCGAGTGCGCAACTTCAGTTGATGTGGGAGAAAACAATGGTTAACATCCCAATAACTACAGATGTTGACTCTAAAGTGATGGCCCAGATAAATGATGCGATGAACAAGGACAGCAAGCCCTATTATCAATCAGCATTATATTATGCTGATAATGGCAAGGATTTAAAGCAAGCGATAGTTTGGTTTGATAAAGCTATTGAGCAAGACCCTAAGGCTTATTATATCTATTACCAAAAAGCTAATGCATTAGTTAAAATGGGGAAAAAAGATGAAGCAAAAATTGTATCTCAAAAATCTATGGATGTGGCGCGGGAAGAAAAAAATGATGACTATGTAAGACTGAATGAAAAATTGCTTGCGAGTTTGAAATAAGAATAAATATAGACGCAAATTTTATCTTCATTACCAGCAATGAACTACTGAGATTTCCAGGGGTTTGGAATAACAACTGTGAACGTTGTTCCCACACCTGCTTCCGAATCAATCTTAATTGCGCCCTCTAATTTTTCTACAGCTTCTTTCACAATGTACAATCCCAAACCTGAGCCTTTCACTTTATTATCAGCCTGGTAAAACATGGTGAATAAGTGCGCCTTATCATCTTCTGTTACACCGATTCCATTGTCGCTCACAATTATTTCCGCGTCCTTGATGGTCACGTTTATAAGTACTTTCAAATAAGGATTTGCCTTATTCTTATCATGGTATTTAACCCCATTTGAAACAAGGTTATTAAGTATCATGCCAAGCCTTGACTTATCGCAGACAAAAGTTACGTCCTGGTTTATTTCAGTAATTCGTTCAATGTGCGCTGAGTTATCTGAGAATTGATGATCGAGTAACACATTATTTAAAAGCTCTGTAAAATCGACCGTTTCAAACTGCAGGCCTGTTCTTTTGTTCCTGGAAAAATCCAGTATATCAGTAATGAGAATATTAAGCCTTTGCAACGTACGAAGCTGCATATCCAGGTAGGTATGTCGTTTCTCTTCGTTTTTTTCATTTTGAATGATGTGCACCAGCGCCACTACAGAAGTGATAGGGGATCGAAGATCATGAGACGTTCTTGAAACTAATATGTCGAGCTCTGAATTTAGCCTGGTTAATTTATCGTTAGCTTCATTGATCTCAGTGTTCTTCCCGCTCAATTCAACATTGATATCCTCTAATTTTTTATTCAAAATTTCAAGCTTTGCAAACGCATTGAAAAACTGCCTGGATAAGGCAATAGCCTGAAAAATAATAAGAATGAACAGGCCCACATAAATAAGGTTGACGCTTTTAATAATTAAACTATTATATAAAATGTCGTTGATGATGGTGATAAATAAAAATATAAAACCCGTCAAAAAATAAACACTGCCTGGCCGGTTTTTCCTGGCTGCATTTACATATACATACAACCCATAAATTGCGGTTAATAGCATTAGCGCCTGGAACGGTTTTAAAGCATATCGGAAGATAAATGGAGACGAGAATATTGCCAGCAATACAAATGGACTACTTGCAAATAAAATAATACGCAGCATTTTTTTCGGAAACTCCTTTGGAAAAAGCTCGTAAGAAAATAAAGAGAGAACAGGAACACTCAAATAAAGGCTAATGAATTCTACATGCTTTATTAATTGCCAGCTCCAGTTCGTTACATATAATATAGCAAGCTCGTCTGTAATAAGAGGACGTATAGCCAGTAACAAACAAAAGACACTAAAATATAATGATGCAAGGCTTTTATTGAAATAAAAATATATTACAAGGAAATAAATGCCAATTAGAAAAAAACTTCCTGCAATAAAAAAATCTATTCCCACATTTTTAATCAACAGCGATTGAATTTTTTCATGAGGACCTAATTTTATATAAT
This sequence comes from Ginsengibacter sp., assembly GCA_040002575.1. Classification (GTDB taxonomy): domain Bacteria; phylum Bacteroidota; class Bacteroidia; order Chitinophagales; family Chitinophagaceae; genus Ginsengibacter. Next base: position 2,782 of record JBDUEG010000205.1, on the reverse strand, counting down.
CCCATAATCCTCCGGTGCTGTAATTAAAATTTGAAACCTGTATTACGAGGCTTAGTTCGTTGTTTACAGGCTGTGCAGAAATGATTGCAGGGATATATGCAGGAATTGCGGTAGCCTTTGATTTTCCTACCCTACCGATTTCTAAAAGTTGCTTTCCGTTTACGAATACTTTATAGTTAGATGCTATCGTCAGGAATTTCAAATCAAGGTGCTCATAGTCCGGCGAACAAATAATCTTCAACTTGTAGGTTGCGTATCCAAAAGCCGGTTTAAAAATGCCGGCTCCCGGTACTTTCGCGTTCCAAAATCCGGGAACGTTGATATAAGTTGGTTGAACGCCGGATGGCAATTCTTCCTTTGACGGATCAAACAACTTATTCCAATAGAACTCCCATTCACCATTAAGTTCTGCAATGCCATTCTCCTTCCAGTTCCATTTACTTAAATCCAGCACACCTCTTTTAGCGAAAGTTGCGGATTGACTAAGGCAAGTCTCCGCGTAAAGAAAACTAATTGTAAAAAGTAAAAACGATTTAAGAAGCAGGCCACGGAATGGCAGCTGGATATGATGTTTGGGGGGCCTCATAAAACCTTTTTAGATTCCGGGGTTACAAAGAGTTTTCTTCTTACGATTTGCAGGGAATACTTTAACAGAAGAATTTTTGTATTCATCTGTTTCAGCTATAACTAAATTTAGATATAATTGTTCACTATTCTTTTCTTTTCAGCATACGTCAACAAATTAATCTCAGCAAGTCTGTCATACAGATCTCTTAATAGAACCAATTATTTTGGGCGGGTAGGTGCTTAAATTAGTTTCTTATCCCTCGTTTTTATAAACACCTGCAAAATATATCCGAGGGTAATTACTAATAAGGCACCAATTACATTAAGCCAGAGAAAAGAGATAATATCAGCTTTATAAATTGCTATCACAAAAACTTCGGCAATCACCGAAGCATAAAATATTGCATTGGCTTTTATTTGCCTGAACCAAAATGCCACTAAAAAAATTCCAAGTATAACTCCATAAAATAATGAACCGAGAATATTGACAGTTTCGATTAAACTGTTACCAAGGTTGCTGGCAAACTCTGCGACAGCAATACAAAAAATTCCCCATGCAAGTGTGTAAAGTCTTGAGATACGGTAATCCATTTCATGCGTAAGCTCTTTTTTAAAAAACCTTTTATGAATATCCACAACGGTGCATGAGGCTAATGCATTTAAGGCTGCCGCAATACTTCCCCATGCAGCAAGAAAAATAATAGCTATTAATAAACCTACAAGTCCCTTTGGTAAATAGTCAATAACAAAACGAAGGAAAATAAAGTTAGTGTCATTTACATCTTCGCCGGGCAATGATTTTAATAAAATACTTTTATAGTGCTTGCTTATTTTATCTTTTTGCAACACGTCATCCGGCGGTAGCTTAGCATAGTTGGACTCTAATAAAATAAGCGAATCTTTAAAGCTCGTTTCTTTAGCCCTGCTTACCTGCGTTTCATTGAAATAAATTGGAGCCTTATGAAACTGGTAGAATGAAAACACCAATACGCCAAGCATCAGGATAAAAAATTGCATAGGCACTTTTACCAAACCGTTTATCAGCAAACCTATTTTGCTTTGGCGATTATTCTGTGCCGTTAGGTACCTACCTACCTGGCTTTGATCAGTTCCGAAATACGAAAGTGCGAGAAAAAAACCGCCTATAACACCACTCCAGATATTGTATTTATCCTTCCAGTCAAAGCTGCCTGCAGTTCTACCTGAAGTTATTACATTCATCTTCCCATTTTTTCCTCCTATTTGTAAGGCATCAAGAAAGCTCACATTTTCGGGCATCAGGTGTACAACAACGTAGCCAGCGAGGCACATACCAATGAGCACGATTAGCAATTGTAACTTTTGTGTATGCGCAACTGCCCGTGCACCGCCACTTACTGTATAGATAATCAGCATGCCTCCCATGATAATGTTAGTGTAGTAAATATTCCATCCAAGAAGAGAGCTTAAAATAAGTGAGGGCGCATATATGCTTATGCCTGTTGATAAGCCCCGTGATACCTGGAAAAGAAAAGATGTTAGCGTTCTTGTCTTAAGATCAAACCTGTTTTCTAAAAATTCATAAGCCGTGTAAACCTTAAGCCTGTTAAACACCGGGACAAAAACAATGCAAATAACTATCATGGCTAAGGGCAACCCAAAATAATATTGAACGAATCGCATACCATCAGTATATGCTTGACCGGGCGCACTGAGAAAAGTAATGGCACTTGCCTGCGTTCCCATTATGCTGAGCAACACAAGATACCAGGGCATATCCCTGTTACTCAAAAAATATCCATCAAGATTTTTTGTGGCCCGGCTTTTATAAACACCATAGATGATGATACAACTTAGCGTGGCTATAAGTACTATCCAATCCGGCGTACTCATATTTGTGTTGGCTTGAAAAAATTCTTCTGCAGTTTTAGTTTAAGCGCAATCATATCCGTTTCATTTAATTAAAATATCGTGTTATAAAATAATAAAAAACCACCTGGATAATTAAAAAAAGTAATACAGCTATATACCATTTGTTCCAATAAGTTTTTTCATTTTGCATACAATATTTTTGACCTGTTACAGGCTATCTAATCTTTTCTGTACATTTTATTTATTCTTAGGCAAAGCAATCAGGTTTGCCATCAGGCGGTAAGCACCTGGTATACCGGCGGGCAACTGCCTGAAAAAAACAAGGCCTGCATAAACAAAATTTCCTTTGCCATATTTTGCAATT
>JBDUEG010000204.1:0-5315 GCA_040002575.1 Ginsengibacter sp. | reverse complement strand
GAGGGTTATTGGGGTTGCTTATGGGAAGAAAAACGTGCAGGCATGGTTCAGAAATTTCCTGAAGGTCTTGCTGATAAGCTTGTCAAAAAGCAGGACTGGAATCATTATTATATTATTGCGAAGGTGCATCATATACAAGCATGGCTCAATGGAGTAAATACTATTGACACTATTCATAATGCAGGCTTTGAAGAAGGATCGATTGGCTTCCAGCTTTGCCATGGAGATAAACATACAATTTTGGATGTGAAATCATTGTACATTAAAGAGATCAAATAGTTTGTGAAAACAATTTGATCTATAAGAAGCCTAACTGTAACAAAGTTTATTAGGAAGTTCTTTGATTGATAATAATCTGTAAGGGTTCTATTTTTCAAATGACGTAGCAATCGGCAAATTGTTTCGTGACCATTCACTCCAGGAGCCGGTATAAAGAACAGGTGGCGGAAGCCAGGCAGCGTCCATCGCTAAAATTGTATGGCACGCCGTCACGCCAGATCCGCAATGTACTATTACGTTTTGCGAAGGTGTTTCTTTTAAAGCTGTCATGTATTTCTCTCTCAATCTTACAGGAGATAAAAAAAGCCCATCGTCATCAAGATTATTTGTATAAGGAATGTTTATCGCGCCGGGGATGTGGCCGGCAATCAAATCAATTGGTTCATGAACTCCATCGTAGCGCATTTTTTCACGCACGTCGATAACAATAAAGGATTTTTCATTGGCCACATCTTTCACATCTTGTAATGATGCGGTGGGTAGGCGCCATTTCCTCGCTTTATACATTTCCTTTTTTACAATCTTCTCTTCTCCGGAACTTGTCGGAAACCCTGCTCTTATTGCAGCGCCATACCCTCCATCGATTACCTGAATTTTTTTATGACCTATTGATCTTAGCATCCACCAAAAGCGGGCAGCGGCGTTAGCGCCATTTTTGTCATCATATACTATTACATGCGAGGAAGTATTTATTCCAAGGTTCCCAATCAATTCAGCAAATTTTTTTGGGCTTGGTAATGGATGCCTGCCTCCATTTGCGGCATCAGGCTTTATTTCTGCAAGTTGCTTTTCAAGGTCAACAAAGATGGCACCTTTCAAGTGCTCACTCATATATTTTGTGTGGGCTTCCGGACCAGTGCGGGCATCGATCAATGTAATGTTTTCACCTTGATGGATACTGATGAGTTCGTCCGAATTTATCAATGGAAAGATAGCTCGTCTCATGCTTAGATAATAATGAATGTTAAGCACTAAGATACTTTTAATAATTAGCTGCCGGATTTTGGTAACCGAATTTTTTAAAACTTTAAAAAATAAAATGCAGATAATAAAAAAGCCCTGCTTTTGCAGGGCTATGGAATGTTTTTATTCCAGGGGTAATATTTTTTAAAGGATAAGCTGGATAGCCATTTTAACGGCCCGGTTTTTTTGGATATTTTGGTTTGTTACAGGTATTGGAAAAGTAAAAATAGAAGTTGACTGATATCAGATTTTGGTGGTTTTAAATCGGATGTTGGATATGATATTTTTCAATGGACTTTTTGGATATTTTGATTAATGCTTTTGAACATCAATCAACTTCTGGTACAAAGATATAAAGGCGCAAAGCCTGTACAAGAGCGGTACTGCTTAATTATTGCGGTATTGTAATTACGGTGTGTGTGGTAAAAATACGAATGGTGAAACGCATTATAGTGGAAGAAGGAACAAGTGTAGTTTGAAGATGCGAGAAGGCTATACTTGATGGACTAATTCAACAACAATTATATCCCGAATTATTAAGGCATTTCTTTTATCCAGATTTTGATATCATGTGGCGCAGTCTCGTCTCCGCCAAAATAAGGATACAATTTGTAACCAACAGCCTGCAGCGTAGTACTTTTTCTTAAAATCGTATCGGCTTTGTCGTTTAAAGTGAATGTGTATGCGCCCTCTCCTACTTTTATTGAGCAATCGTTTTCAGATCCAATGCTTACTGCTCCTAATTCCTTAGATCTTCTTACCCCTTCATTATATACATAGCCAAATAGCCGCAACGCACCATCGCTCCATCTCCACCCAAACCTTGCACTGAATTGATGATGATCAGAATTGTTGTCAGAGAATCCGTAAAGCTTGTTGATGTCATATTGATTTCCTGGCTCACTGGTAGTATAAATTGCTGAACTGTCAAACTTCACCTTAAACTTCAGCTCTGAATATGCTACGGCTTTAAAATAATTTTCATCACAATACTGCTGACCCTTATGAATAATATATTGTACATAGCTTTCCCCGGCAAGTTCCTGTGCATCAGGTGACAGCGAAGGTTTCTCTTTTTTACAGCCGATCGTTAATAATATGTATGAGCAAAGCAGCCAGGATATTTTTTTCATAGTATATTGAAATAGGGTGTTTTTTTTAGCGACTAAAATTAAGAATTAACCGTAAAAAACTTCCCTTACATCCAGCCATCTTAGGTTGCCTTTCCACTAAGTATTAATAGAAAATTTTTGATGTGTTTGTCATTGAGCAAAAGGGAAATTTTTTTCAGGGGCATTAAAAAACCCGCATTTGAGTGCGGGGTCTTTAAGAATTTTTAATTCAGGGTAACGATTTTTTAAAGGATGTTTTGGATTCCGTTTTACGGGTGGTCTTCTTTGGATATTTGGGTTGGTTACAGGTATTAAAATTTAAAAAAGAAGTTGATTGATATCGGATTTTTAGTTTTCATGGATTTGGAAACGGGCTTGATTTTTCATTTGGATTTGGATATTTCGATTAATGTTTGTTGAACATCAATCAACTTCTGGTACAAAGATATGTTGGCAGTAAAGGCCCTGCAATAGCAGTACTGCTTAATTATTGTTGTACAGAAATTACCGGGGTAAAAGTATTTGTACGATGGGGTTATTGCTATTTCTATAAACCGATATTGGCAGCAACAAGGCTGTCAATTATTAAAATAACTAAAAAATTAAAATGGAAACCCCATTATCCTTTGCCTGTTTTCGAAGGCCTTACTTCTACCTTGCTTGGTAACGTACGTGGATTCATTTTTAAAAGATCTGCAACCAATTGTCCAATATCTTCAGGCTGTATCTTCCAACTATCAGCTTCTGATGGAGTGTGATCATTAAAATTTGTCGCTACGGAGCCGGGCATAATAGTGGTTACTTTGATACCATGCTGTCGCAAATCGAGCATGATCGCTTGTGTAAATCCTACAAGACCAAATTTGCTGGCGTTATAAGCGGATCCGTTTGCAAAAAAATTCGTACCTGCGAGGCTTGCAATAGTTATTATGTAGCCTTCAGTTTTTTTCAATGAATCAATACTTGCTTTTACGCTATTGAAAACACCTGTAAGGTTTGTATCTATTGTGCTTTTCCAGTCTTCTTCTGTTAGCGTTTCGATAGAAGCAAAATGGCCAACACCTGCATTGGCAACAATTACATCGAGCTGCCCGAAGTAATCGGTTACTTCCTTAATAGCTTTTCTTTCAGATGCCAGAGAACTCACATCTGATTCGAGAGCAAGCACCCTGGAAGCATCGTTACTTAAAGACGCTGCGGCCTTTTTTGCATCTGATAAATTGCGGCTTGTAATCGCAACCTTCATTCCGTTGTCTAATAAAATCCTGGCAATTCCAAAACCTATTCCCTTAGAACCGCCTGTTATGTAAGCAACTTTTTCTTTTAGATCGTTCATGATTAATTAATAAAGTTTGATGAATTTCAGATTAAAATAGTTTGTTGAAAAGCATGGCAAATAATTTTTTTAATTAACAAGAACCATGCGTAAAATAAAAAACCAAAGTTAACTCAATAACCATCGCCCAAATAAAAACAGTGTATTAAGCCTCTATATCTTAGTCTGACAAATGGATATTTGTATGTTTGTATTTAATGAAAATTGACCAACCCGATATTCGTAATGTGCAGGTAATACGGTATGTAACGCCTTTGCGTGAAGGTGGTTCTCTTCCGGCAATTGTGGAGGCAGATGATGGCTTTTTATATGTTCTTAAATTCAGAGGTGCCGGGCAGGGTGTAAAATCCCTGATTGCAGAATTGATTGGTGGGGAGTTGGCAAGATGTATAGGACTGCATGTTCCTGAAATTGTATTTGCTAACCTCGACGAAGCATTTGGCCGCACGGAACCTGATGAGGAAATTCAGGATCTGCTAAAAGCAAGTGTAGGGTTAAACCTTGGTCTTCATTATCTATCGGGCGCCGTCACTTTTGATCCGGTTGTTACAAGTATCAGCGCCGTAATTGCTTCAAAAATTGTTTGGCTCGATAGCTTCCTTAATAATGTGGATCGCACTTCGCGAAATACTAACCTGCTGTGGTGGCATAAAGAATTGTGGTTGATTGATCATGGAGCTGCTTTATACTTTCATCATTCATGGAACAATTGGGAAGAACAGGCGACACGATCCTTTACTCATATAAAAGATCATGTGTTATTATCACAGGCAAGTGAACTGGATTTTGCCGACAATCAAATTCATACATTGTTAAACGATGAGTTTATTCGATCGGTAGTGAGGATGATACCGGATGAATGGCTGTTGAAGGATTCGCCATTTACATCTGTTGAGCTTCACCGGAAAGCTTATGAAACTTTCCTGATTAAAAGATTTGCTTATTCACCCATTTTTGTAAAAGAAGCCAAACATGCAAGAGAAGGACTTATTTGAATATGCTGTAGTTCGTATAGTCCCAAAAGTAGAACGGGAAGAATTTCTCAATGTAGGAGTGGTGCTGTATTGCGCTAAACAAAAATTTCTAAAGGTTCTTTATACAATCGATGAAAAACGGCTGGAAGTTTTTTGTATGGATTGCGATGTGCAGGCAGTAAAGGAATATCTTTTTGCATTTGAAACGGTTGCAAAGGGTGGCAGCAATTCAGGAGAGATAGGCAAATTGACAATTGCAGAGCGATTTCGATGGCTTACTGCTACACGAAGTACCATGGTACAAACTTCGAAAGTACATCCGGGGTTTTGTGAGGATGCAGGGAAGACGTTGGAGAAATTATTTAGTCAATTGGTACAGTAAGTTTCGGTAAACGTATTTCTGAATGAGATTTTCTAATTGTAAATTCTTAAAGACTATAACGTTTCTTAACAGTCTTGCTCTGCTTTCATAACCCAATAGTCTGGCATGATAATTATTTCTTCAATGCCCCGTTTCACATGTACTTCCATTTTTACAAAACAATCGCCTATGTAAGGATCATCGCAAAATGTTGCGGTGCCGATATATTCGTCTTTGAAAAAGCAGAAATATTCTTCATCATAAATGAGGATATCCATAAGGTGGATTTT
>JBDUEG010000203.1:0-5322 GCA_040002575.1 Ginsengibacter sp. | reverse complement strand
GAATTCCTGTATCCTGTGCCTGGATCAGCAAAGGGACTGCTATAAATAATGAAAGGATTAAATTTTTCATGCGATCTTTTTTGATAAAGTTATTACAAGATTATATTTATAAATTTATTGCATTTTTTTTAGTTACTAAAATTACATTCATATAAAGGTGCAGCTCCGACCTGAGCTCCTATAGATGTTTCTGCATTAACTTTATCAGGTTCAACTCAATCATTTACATGAAAAATTTATTTCTCGCTTTTATTCTTTCTTTCATCACATCTTTTGGAAAATGCCAGTCAAAACCTGCAATGGATTTTGAAACTTATGATCCACCTTCAACGCTGGTGGTGCCACAACATATAGTAACCAGGGCAAAGTTTCCCTTTATCGATATACATAATCATCAATACAGCATGAGCAGCCAGGACCTTGCTGGTCTTGTAAAAATAATGGACACGCTGAACCTCGCTGTTATGAATAACCTTAGCGGCTCCTATGGAAAAAACCTGGAACAATCGATGCATAACATTAAAGCGACTGCACCCAAACGATTTACCCTTTTTGCCAATATTAATTTTGATGGTATTGGTGAAAATAACTGGACTGAAAATGCAGTGAAGCAATTAGAGCAGGATGTTAAGAATGGCGCAGCAGGTTTAAAAATTTTTAAAAACCTTGGCCTTTCGGTAAAAGACAACAAGGGTAACAGGGTGCCTGTAGACGATAGCAGGCTGGATGCTATCTGGAAGAAATGTGGCGAGCTTAAAATTCCCGTACTTATTCACACCGCTGATCCCAAACCGTTCTGGGACCCGCTTGATAAGAATAACGAGCGATGGCTTGAGTTGGTTACGAGACCCGGCCGTAAAAGAAGCAATACAGATCCTGCACCATGGCAACAGCTGATTGATGAACAACACAGAATTTTTAAAGACAACCCCGGAACAACCTTTATTGCAGCTCATTTTGGATGGTATGCTAACGATCTTGCAAAGCTTGCATCCTTATTGGACGATATGCCGAATGTATATGTTGAGTTCGGCGCTGTTATTGCCGAGCTTGGCCGGCAGCCCCTGGCAGCTGGTGCATTTTTTAAAAAATACCAGGACCGTATTTTATTTGGAAAAGACAGCTGGGAACCGCAGGAATATACCACCTATTTCAGGGTACTGGAAACGAAGGATGAATATTTTCCTTACCATAAAAAATACCATGCCTTCTGGCGAATGTATGGTATGGGCTTACCGGATGAGATACTGAAAAAGGTTTATTACAAAAATGCACTGCGATTGTTACCATCTATAGATAAGAGCCTATTTCCGGCTAATTGAATATTAAAACAATATGAATTTATCGGTAGTGAAAAAAATTACCGCACCAATAAACTGGTGCCTTTTCGCTGGTAAGTCTTATTATCTACTCCAACTCCTTCAAGAATCCACGCAACAACTTGCGAAGTCTGAGGAATACCTTTAAGCCTGCCATCCCAACCGGAATTAAAAGACGTTGTTTGAAATAGCTGTTGTCCCGCCCGGTTGAAAATTCTGAAATAATTAAGTTGTTTTATTCCAAAGAAAGCAGGTCTTAATAAATCATTGAGACCATCACTATTAGGCGTAAACGCATTAGGTACAAATACATCAACCTTCTCAACTGTTTTTACCAGCTGCGTATCAACAGTTATACATCCACCCTTTGTCTGTATTTGTATTTTATATAACTGCTCAGCGGATCCTGAGAATACAGGAGTGTATGTTGTTCTGTTATCCAATGAGATGCCGGGAGTCCAAAGCACTTCATCTCCAAATTGGCGGGCCGTTAAGTCAAGTGGAAGATTAATAACTGCATATTGTACCGGGTAATTAATCCCAGGCCTTGGATCGTCAATAACAATATTTTGAGTCTTAGTATTAAGCGTGCAACCGTCTTCGTTGACAAGATATGCATAGTATGATCCGCTCTTGCTAACTCTATAGGTAGGCTGGCTTGCCCCATATATCGGGAGATTGTCAACCACCCATTGAATTTTTTGGGTAGGCTTAACATGTAATACTGCGCTGTCGTTACTATCTGAACAAAAAGCCGGCTTGCCCGATAACCTCAGCACACTATCTATGATTGATGCCTTAACTACAACAGTATCTTTATTTACACATCCGCCACCATCATGGCTTGTTGTGAGAATATAGGTTGTGGTATGATCGGGGGCCGCAACCGGATTTGAAATCTTTGAATTAGACAGGCCTTCCGAAGGACTCCAGTTATATACCAATCCTGGTTTAGAATTAACACCGAGTGGAACTGGAATTTTATTACATGATACTGTGTCTCTTCCTGCATTGGAATTCACCGTTAACGAATCCACTAATATAGCATGCAAAGTATCTACGCACCCATAGCCATCATAAGGCACGACCTTTACGGCATATATTGAACCTGAGACAGGCGGTGGGTTGAAAGTAATTGTTTGCTGTGTGCCCAGCACCTTTGTAAAATCATTGTTGTACCAGGTATAGTTTTGATATCCGTAAGGTGCTGTTAAGTTCACTGCTGTATCATCAATACAGTAAGTAGCGCCAACAAATTCGCTGGAGCATTCTGAATTAACATCAATGTAAGCATAACCAAAGTGTCTTCTGAACGTGCAGTCTGCCGTTTTAAAAAAAAGCCTTATTGTTTTACCGGCATTACCATCAAGGTTAACTGAAACCGCAGACCAGTCCTTACACCAAACGGGCGTGCCTCCACCCGTGCGTGGCGATTCAAAAAAGCCTGGCAGTAGTGAACCATAAGGGATAAAAGTGAAAGACGAGCATTCAATTATTTTATTATCGGTTACATTCATTATTTCAATTGCAAGCCTGGGCTGCTGATATTGCTCATGATTGGGATCCTGGAATACAACTGCATAATGATAAATAAGTGAGTAAATGTCCTGGTCGGCAGGAATGGTAAATTCATAAGATATTCCTTCGGCTTCTGTACCTGCAGAACTATTACCTAACCTTATAGAGTGACCACTTCCGTTGGGACAATTTACCGGAAAGCCTCCATAAGGGTCTACCTGGTTGCCGGAATTTGAAGTATACATTGTATGACGATTGTACACGGGGCCACTTGACGGAGATAGGTCAATGATGTTGCGACCATTTAATTCTTCCGCGGTGCCGGTATAGCACGTCCATCCGTTAAAAGTGCCTGTTTCAAAATCAATATTAGGTGGACAGCTTTGGGCGTTTGCAAAAAAATAACAAGGGTAAAAAATTATCCCTAATAGTATTTCCCGTGACCAAAGGTGGGAGATCCGCATATTAGTTTTATAAACGACTTAAAAAAAATTACGGTTGCCTGCGTTGCTGCATGAAGTTATCAACTTTCTTCCAAGTACTAAGCAGATATTATGTTTAAAAGGTAATTTACTTTGTTTTAAAAATGTATGCATATTCATTTGTTAAATGCATCTTCAAATGATTTACCTGCATTAAGATCGCTTATTAATTTTACCAGTTTCTCCTTTGTGTACCAGTTTTTCACATAGAGCTTAGCCACCATATAGTGAAGCATAACCTTTTCCAGTGAGCCACTATAAAATTGTGCATCAGTCTTTAAATCATTAACATCAGGCAAACTTTGGAAATCATTTGACTTTACTTTCAGCGTATCCTCCGAATAATAACTTCTATAATCGTTTTGCATCGCCAGGCCATGCTTAAACCAGGCGGGGATCTTAAACATAAACTTATAAAAACCAATTCGTTCATACAGTTCAGCGTGGGAGATTTCGTGAGCTATGATATCTACGTCTATTGCATCGCGGCTTAAGACAATGATAGAGCTTAACTTGACATAGGTCGCGGCAGGCGCTTCCGGTGATACACTATACTTTTTAAAATCGCTGCTTTCATCACAATAGATAAATTTCGGGTTGCAGGTTTTTTGTCCCCAAAACTCGTTTACGCGAATGGATGCTTGTTTTATTAAAGATTTTAAAGTATCAACGCTGCTTTGTGAAGTATTTCCGCTGAAGTATATTCTTCCCTGCTTTTTGTAGTTAGAAAAGTCAATTAAAATACTTCTTGTTTCCTGAGGGAAAATAATAAAATGAGCCAAAGCCGCTAGCGGAATAGTGATAAGAAATATCAATAAAGTCCTTCTGAAAAAAAATTTGGACTTGGACATCAGGCTTATTTCTCTGTTTGGCAGCATCTTTTTAACTGTTCATCTCATTTATAAAAATGCCAGGTGCATTCGAAATAGTTTTGTTCTGCGATTAAAAATATATCGCAATAAAAATACCGGTAGTCTGAAAACAAAAATTAAAAAAATTAAAATTATGAAAAAGAAAATTTTATCAATAGCTCTTGGTTTAATACTGATAGCGATTGGAACAACAACCTATGCAGCAGATAAAAATTTTAGTACCCCTAAAAAAACTGCAGCAATTGAAAAGGTAGCAAAAGATTTCGGATTGAAATTTAGAGACGCAATGAACCCAATCATCACGGCCTCAAACAACGGCTTTATTGTACGTTCTGAAATTGATGGTCATAAAATAACTTCCGCCTACAACACAAGAGGAAATTGGGTCTATACAATTGATGGATATTCTACAAATAGCCTCGATGCAAATATTATTGAAACGGCAATGCCCAACTATAAGAATTATTTTATAACTGCAATGGAAAAGGTTGATCAGCCAGGTACTAATTCCATATACCTTGTACATATAGAAGGAGACAAGTCTTTTAAAACGTTAAGAATAAGTAATAGCACTACCGAATTAATACAGGACGTTACAAAAGCCTGATTCAAATTCATTCGCCTTAGCAAAAAGCCTGTAGATACGGGCTTTTTGTATTAGCAGCATGTATGTTTCGGGGTGAGTTTGAATTACATTTACAAAAAGAATTTCGAACCCGACGCAACCCGATCAAATATGAAAGTACTTATTACAGGAGCCAGCAGAGGAATTGGAAAAGCGATTGCATTAAGACTACAGGATACCTTTTCCCTGGTTCTTCATGCGTCATGCGAGGAAAATCTTGAAGCACTTTGGAACGAACTAAAAAATAACAATGACCATGAAAAATTATGCGCTGATTTTTCGAACGGTGAAGAACTTAAAAACTTTTGTAACGCTATAAAGAAAAATTATTCAAAAGATTTATTCTGTATAATTAATAATGCAGGTATTACACTTGATAAAGCTTTAATGTACCAACCTGAAGATGAAATAGACCGGATGCTTCAGTTAAACTTAAAAGCGCCTATTATGATAAGCAAGGCAGCCTTCAAGGTTTTTCACGCAAAGAAGAAGGGGATAATTATAAA